>NZ_JBFUIH010000037.1:0-79861 GCF_056401975.1 Pseudomonas sp. P4_C8
TCGCTGGAGCGTGAACCGAAAGGTAAACGACCTGGCTACCGAATTTCTTGACGACCATAGAGCATTGGAACCACCTGATCCCATCCCGAACTCAGCAGTGAAACGATGCATCGCCGATGGTAGTGTGGGGTTTCCCCATGTGAGAGTAGGTCATCGTCAAGATTAAATTCCGAAACCCCTATCTGCGTATGCAGGTAGGGGTTTTGTTTTGTCCTCGAAAAAAGCATCTGGAAACTGGTACGGACCCGCTGGGTTTGCGCCAGCTCGGACCGAAGAAAAACTTAACGTCGTGTCCGGGATTAGTTGACCACTACAACCGGTCGATGCAACAGACTGACTAAATCTTTTAGCAGCATATGGCTGCCACGGCACGGCTATCAAGCGCGAGCAATATCGAGCCAGACCGGGCCGTCGGGATATTGATATCGTTCCAGGGATTGAGCGGTCATTTCGATGCTATAGCCCGAGCGCCGCGCAGGCATGTAGCGGCCGCGGCGGATCACGACCGGGTCAAGGAAGTGCTCGTGCAGGTGGTCGACGCATTCCAGAACACGGTTGTGCAGCGAGGCCGAGACGGCGATGTAGTCGAACAGGGCGATGTGCTGCACGTACTCGCACAAACCGACGCCACCGCCATGGGGGCAGACCGGCACGTCGAACTTGGCCGCCATCAACAGCACGATCAACACCTCATTGAGACGACCCAGGCGGGCCGCGTCCAGCTGGCAAAAGTCCAGAGCTCCGGCCTGGAACATCTGCTTGAACATCACCCTGTTGTGGCAATGCTCACCGGTGGCGACGCCAATCGGTGCGATGCGCCGGCGGATGCTGGCATGGCCGAGGATGTCATCGGGGCTGGTGGGCTCTTCGATCCACAGGGGGGGGCGAACGCGGCCAGGCGGCGCATGTTGGCTACCGACTCATCGACGCCCCAGACTTGGTTGGCGTCCATCATCAGGGAACGATCCCAGCCAATTTCTTCGCGAAGAGTTGTGGCGCGACGGATGTCTTCTTCCAGATCGGCGCCGATTTTCTGCTTGAGGTGCTACAGGCGACGACTGGAACGTAACGTCGTCTGGCCTGTAGCGTTTCACACTCGCTTAGTCCTTGGCCAGATGAGGCTCAGGACGGCATTCCCGGTCAGGATGGAGTCTCATCGGGACAAAGAACCTTTTTTACCCTCTTTGGGCCGCATCACGAATACCAGCACGAATCAGTAAGCGCTGGTCGTAGGCGATCGGGACAATGCGCGGGCGAGGCCAGCGGGCGCAATGGTGGCTACCGCGCCGTGAATCGAGGAGCCGCTGGCGGTCTCCTCATTGATGACACTGCGAGTGTTACTGAGCTTCGCGAGTAGCTTGGCCATTGACCAGGCGAGATATGCCTAGGGGGTTGGCAGCTTTCAAGGCGTCGGGCAGCAGGCTGTCGGGGTAGTTCTGAAAGCACACTGGGCGCAGGAAGCGATCGATCGCCAGGGTGCCCACCGACGTACCGCGCGCATCCGAAGTCGCGGGGTACGGCCCGCCATGGACCATCGAGTCGCAGACTTCCACACCTGTCGGATAACCGTTGAGCAGAATCCGTCCGACCTTTTGTTCCAGCAACGTCGTCAGCTCGCCGAACCGTTCAAAGTCCGCCGGCTCGCCGATGATGGTCGCCGTCAACTGCCCGTGCAGGGCGTTCAATGCGGCATTGAGTTGTGCATGGTCCGCGACTTCGACGAACACCGTGGTCGGGCCGAAGACTTCTTCCTGCAAGACTTCATCGCCGTCGAGCAACAGGCCGACATCCGCCTTGAATAGCTGCGGTCGGGCCTGATTACCCTGTTGCGGGCTGCCGGCGAGGTGCTGAATGCCCGGATGCGCGAGCAGTTTTTGCAGACCTTTGCCATAGCTGCTCAAGGTGCCGGCATTGAGCATGGTTTGCGCAGGCTGATCCTCCATCAACCCAGCCACCTGCTGTACGAACGCACTGAACTGCGGCGAGCGAATACCGATCACCAAGCCAGGGTTGGTACAGAACTGACCACAGCCTTGTACCACTGAAGCGGTCAGGTCACGGGCAACGCTTTCGGCGCGCACTTCCAGGGCCTCGGGCAACAGGATTACCGGATTGATGCTCGACATTTCGGCGAACACCGGAATTGGCTGAGGACGGGCAGCGGCCATGTCACACAGCGCGCGACCACCCTTGAGCGAGCCGGTGAAACCCACCGCCTGAATAGCCGGATGCTTGACCAGCGCCTCACCGACACCGCCGCCGTAGATCATGTTGAACACCCCGGCGGGCATCGCGGTTTTTTCTGCGGCGCGGATGATCGCGTCGGCAACGAGCTCGGCCGTGGCCATGTGACCACTGTGCGCCTTGAACACCACCGGGCAGCCAGCCGCCAATGCCGAGGCGGTGTCGCCGCCCGCTGTGGAGAATGCCAAAGGAAAGTTGCTCGCACCAAATACCGCGACTGGCCCAAGGCCGATGCGGTATTGGCGCAGGTCCGGACGTGGCAGTGGTTGGCGATCCGGCAGTGCCTGATCAATCCGCGCACCGTAGAAATCACCGCGACGCAGCACTTTGGCGAACAGGCGCATCTGGCCGCTGGTGCGACCGCGTTCGCCTTGAATCCGTGCCGCCGACAACGCGGTTTCGCTGCAGACCAGCGCGACAAAGGCATCACCCAACAGGTCCAGCTCATCGGCAATGGCATCGAGAAATTGCGCCCGGCGTTCGGCACTCAGGTTGCGATAGGTCGGGTAGACGGCAGCGGCAGCCTTGGCTGCGGCATCGACTTCTTCCAGGGTGGCCTGATAGAAGCTGTAAGGCAGGTTTTCGCCAGTGCTGGCGTCAACGCTGTTGACGATGATATTGCCGGCAGCGCTGCGCTGACCGGCGATGTAGTTGTGGCCGATGATCGTGGGCATTTCTGGCTCCAGAAAAGAATGTTCGAATCCCCCTTGCGGGGATTTCAGGGCAATAGGGGTGGAGAGAGGGATTCAGGTGACTGCGCCGATCTGCCAGGGCACGAATTCGTTCTGCCCGTAACCGTGCTGCTCACTCATGCTGCGTTCGCCCGAAGCGATGCGTAGCATGAGTTTGAAGATGGCTTCACCGCATTCTTCGATGGTCATGGTGTCTTCGGCGATCTCGCCGCAGTTGATGTCCATGTCTTCGCGCTGGCGGTTCCACAGGGTGCTGTTGGTCGCCAGTTTGATCGATGGTGTGGGGGCGCAACCGTAGGCCGAGCCACGTCCGGTGGTGAAGGCGATCAGGTTGGCGCCGCCGGCGACCTGGCCTGTGGCCGATACAGGGTCGTAGCCGGGGGTGTCCATGAACACCAGACCTTTGGCGCTGACCACCTGGGCATACTCATAGAC
Organism: Pseudomonas sp. P4_C8; assembly: GCF_056401975.1. Classification (NCBI taxonomy): domain Bacteria; kingdom Pseudomonadati; phylum Pseudomonadota; class Gammaproteobacteria; order Pseudomonadales; family Pseudomonadaceae; genus Pseudomonas; species Pseudomonas sp. P4_C8. The sequence goes on from NZ_JBFUIH010000037.1 coordinate 3,372, forward strand.
ATCAACCAGATTGCTGGAACCTGCCTTGGCCACGGCACCCAGGGACTTCTCCAGGATGGTGGTCAATCCTCCGACTTTGTTACCGGCCGAAGGGTTGTTGTTCAGCTCTGCGCCCATGCGCTCGCAGTAGGCCTCCCACCAACGGATCCTGGCGATGAGCTTTTCGCCCACGGCGCGGTTGACGGCCCGACGGGTCAGCAGGTGTTCGGCACCGTAGATTTCCGGGGTTTCGGAAAGGATGGCCGTACCGCCACAGGCGACCAGTCGGTCCACGGCATTGCCTAGCGCCGGGTTGGCCGTGATACCGGAATAACCGTCCGAGCCGCCACATTGCAATCCAATCACGAGATGCCTGGCACTCACGGGTTCGCGCGTGACCTGGTTGGCCTCCTCAAGCAACGCCTTAACCTGGGCGATGCCGCTGGCGACCGCTTTGGAGGTACCGCCACTGTCCTGGATGCTGAAAGTACGTAGCGTATCGCTGCGGCTCAGGCCCTGGGTGCTGAGCAGCCCTTCGATCTGGTTGGTTTCGCAGCCCAGTCCGATTACCAGTACCGCGGCGAAGTTGGCATGGGTGGCGTAGCCGGCCAATGTTCGACGCAGCAAGGCCAGGCCTTCGCCGGCGGGGTCCACGGCGCAACCGGCGGAATGGGTGAGGGCGACCACGCCATCGACGTTGGGGTACGCCAGCAACGCGGCAGGATTGATGTCCCGGCGGAAGTGGTCGGCAACGGCTCGGGCCACGGTGGCCGAGCAATTGACCGAGGTCAGGATGCCGATGTAGTTGCGTGTCGCCACTCGGCCATCCTGGCGCACGATCCCCATGAACACGGGCTCGTCGTTCAAGGGTTTGTCGGGTTTCACATCGACGCTGAAGGCATAGTCACGGGAGAAATCGCCCATGGTCAGGTTGTGCACATGCACGTGATCGCCGGCTTCGATAACCCCCGTGGAAAAACCGATGATCTGTCCGTAACGACGCAAGGGCTGGCCGGCTTCGACACGGCGTGCGGCGATCTTGTGGCCGGCAGGTATCGGCTGGCGCACGGTCAGGCCTTCCTGCTCGAGTACTTCGCCTCCCAGCAACGGCCGACGGGCGATCAATACATCGTCCAGAGGATTGAGGCGCAGTACGGCGGCTGCACCGGTTTTCATGATCAATTCCATCGCAAACTCTCTGGCTATGAAGCGTGGGAGGTCGCTGGCGAACGGGCCGCGCCTTACCTTTGTTGCTGCACTATAAGAGCCGCCGTAGGTGTGTGCCTAATGAGACCTTTGGATTGATCGATAACCTTTTCTCATTGGTTCAGGGTTTTTTGAGTGAAACATCGCTCAGCGGTCGCCAGCTTCCCGTCTCAGCCTGGCGAATTCCAGCAAGGTATCGGCGAACTCCCGGGCAGCTTCGCTCAGCGGTTCGTCCTTGCGCGTGATGATGCCGTAGTCCTGGGGCTCGACCTTGAACGGCGTGTTGAGCACTTTGAGCAAGCCGCTCTGAACCTGCGACTGGACCATGGATTCGGGCAGCATCGCGAGCATCGGTCCCGATTGCAGCAGTTGCAAGAAGGTCGGCATCGAGATGGTCTCGACCGTATTGGTGGGCGTGCGCACATTGAACTCGGCGAAGGCACTTTCCATTCGTCGCCGTATGGGGGCATTGAAGGGGTACATGACCCAGGGCCAATCGCCGAGCTGATCGGTCGCCACTTCATCGAACTGTGCCAGAGGATGGCGACTGTTGACCACCAGGCAAAAGGGCTCGGGCCCGAGCGCACGAAACTCGAAGGGCTGCTGATAACGCTCATCGGTGAAGCGGGCAATGATCAGATCGAGTTTTTTATGTTCGAGCATTTCCAGCAGTTGATTGCTGGTTTGCTCGATCACTTCGATGGACAACATCGGGCGGTCCAGCTTGATCCGGGTGATGGCCTCGGGCAGCACGACCGAGGTCGCGGCGAAAATCGCGCCGACTTTCAAATGGCCATGCCCACCTTTGCGCAGCTTATTGAGCTGATCGACGAAAGATTGCGTGTCATCCAGGGTCATCCGCGCATAGCGGACCACGAACTCGCCGAGCTCGGTCAGGACCATGCTGCGAGTCTGCCGTTCGAACAAGGCAAAGCCGAGCAACAGTTCGATGTCGCGCAACATCTTGCTGATGGCGGGCTGGGTCAGGTTCATCAGCTCGGCGGTGGTATGCATATTGCGGGTCCGAGCCAGGGTATCGACCAGCATCAGGTGCTTGATCTTGAGCCATTTGCTGACGCTGGCGTAGGAAATCTCGTCGTTTTCCATAAGTCGCTCAAATCTGATTGATAACGAAACGATATCAAATGCTGAAAATATGTCATTGGGATTTATCGATCCAGTCCACTAGTTTTGCCCGGTCGTTACCGAATTGACCTGGATCTGCATATGCCGAAGCTGAATTTGACTGGTAAAAACACCCTCCCGATCGACGGCCTGGAAGGCACGCTGATTGGTCGCGCCTGGGTGCCGGGGGAGACCGCAGGCCCGTCACCGGTGGTATTGCGCGCCGATGGCGTGTTTGATGTGTCGCAGGAGTTTGCGACATTGAGCGATCTGCTTGAGAGCCCGTCGCCGCTCGAGGCTGTTCGCAGCGCTCGGGGTCGATACATTGGCAGTGTTGACGAATTGTTGGCCAATACGGGAATGGGCGCCGACCCCACCAAGGCTTTCTTGTTGCCGCCGGCTGACCTGCAAGTGATCAAAGCCGCCGGCGTAACATTCGCCTCCAGCATGATCGAGCGCGTGATTGAAGAGCAGGCCGGTGGTGATGCGGTCAAGGCCGAGAGCGTGCGCAACGTGGTCAAGGTGGCTATCGGCGACAACCTGCGCTCGATCAAACCCGGTTCGATCGAAGCCGCCCGGCTAAAGGGCGTATTAATCGAGCAGGGGCTGTGGTCACAATACCTGGAAGTGGGCATTGGCCCTGATGCCGAGATTTTCACCAAGGCGCCGGTCCTCGCTTCTGTCGGCAGCGGTAACGAGGTCGGTATTCATCCTCAATCCAAATGGAACAACCCTGAACCGGAAATCGTCCTGGCAGTGAGTAGTCGTGGCCAGATACTTGGTGCAACCCTGGGTAACGACGTTAATCTGCGCGACTTCGAAGGCCGTAGTGCCTTGTTGTTGAGCAAGGCCAAGGACAACAACGCGTCTTGCGCGATCGGCCCGTTTATTCGCCTGTTCGACGAAGGCTTTTCTCTGGATGATGTGCGCCGTTGCGTGGTCGACCTGATCGTCGAAGGTGATGACGGTTTCATCCTGCGCGGCAGCAGTTCGATGGAGCAGATCAGTCGCGACCCGCTGGAGCTGGTAGCCCAGACTGTGGGCAGCAATCACCAGTACCCGGATGGCTTCATGCTGTTTCTGGGCACCCTGTTTGCTCCGACACAGGATCGTGAAGAGCAGGGCAGCGGTTTCACCCACAAGCAGGGCGATAGCGTCAGCATCGGCAGCCCATTGCTGGGCACGCTGCACAATCGTGTCACCTACAGCAATGAAGCCACGCCATGGACGTTTGGCCTGCGAGCATTGATGGGCAACCTGGCTGCTCGCGGCCTTGAGGCAGGTAAATCACTCCACTGATTTACCTGCCAGAGGTTCCTGGCAGATAAAAACAGTGGTCGCTGGACAATAATAATAAGGCCCCCAAATGATGACCAAAAATACAAAAAGACCGGATCACGCGGCAGCCATCGAGAGCGCCATCGCCAAATGCAGATGGAAGCTGTTGCCGTTCCTGGCATTGATGTTCGCCCTGGCAATGATCGATCGCTCCAACGTGGGTTTCGCCAAGGCGGCACTGCAAACCGATATTGGCTTGAGCAATGCTGCCTTCGCCTTGGGCGCGGGTATTTTCTTTATCGGTTATGCGATCTTCGAAGTCCCCAGCAACCTGATGTTGCACCGGGTCGGCGCGAGAGTCTGGCTCAGCCGAATCATGATCACCTGGGGGCTGGTGTCCGCCGCCATGATGTTCACCCGGGATGAAACAACGTTTTACGTACTGCGTTTTCTCCTCGGCGTGGCCGAAGCCGGGTTTTCCCCGGGTGTCATCCTGTACCTGACCTACTGGTTTCCGGCCCAGCGTCGCGGCCAGGCCATCGGCATCTACTATTTTGGCTTGCCAATGGCCCTGATGCTGGGCAGTCCGCTGTCGGGTTGGTTGTTGGAAATGCATGGCATGTTCAACCTGACCAACTGGCAGTGGATGTTCCTGGTGGAAGGCCTGGCGGCTGTCGTCGTGGGGATCATTGCGCTGTTCTACCTCAAGAGTAAGCCACAGGATGCCAACTGGCTTACAGCAGAGGAGAAAGCCGCGCTGAGTCAGGAACTCAAGGCTGAAGATAAGCTCAAGCTGGCCCATGGACCGAACAGCCTGCTGGACCTGGTCCGCAACAAGCGAGTGCTGAAGTTCATCCTGATCTACTTCAGCGTTCAGGTCAGTGTGTACGGGGTCATCTTTTATCTGCCAACCCGAATTGCAGAGCTTCTGGGGACCAAGGTCGGCCTCGAAGTTGGCATGTTCATCTCGCTGCCGTGGCTGTGTGCAGCCATCGCCATGTACTTTGTGACGCGTTATGCCGACCGACATGGGGCGCACCTGAAGATGGCTATGTGCATGCTCGGCATGGCGGCCCTTGGTATTGCTGCTTCGGCGTTGCTCAACAGCTTTGCCCCGGTACTGCTGGCTTTCTGTTTTGCAGCGGCTGGTTTCGTGACTGTTCAACCGCTGTTCTGGACGCTGCCGACCGGCTACCTCGGCGGGGTCGCCGCGGCAGGTGGTATAGCCCTGATTGGCTCCATGGGCAACATCGGCGGCTTCGTCGCGCCAATGCTCAAGGCCAATATGGAAGTCTGGTTCACCGATCCACGGGCGGGGATGTTGTCGCTGTCGGCAGCCGGACTGGTAGGGGTTTACCTGCTATGGACGTTGCGCTCGCCGAAGGTGCAACCGTTGGTCAATCAAAGTCCACTGGAAGGGGGGGCGGGTAATTCCCAGGCACCTTCGAATCCTTGAGATCACAGCGTCGAAAATAGACCGAGACCAACAGCCGAAGCCTGGTAAAGGCTTCGGTTTTTTTTTGCCCGTTAATTCTGCCAACAGCATCTAGCTTCGTGATGGGTTGTGAAAACACGCTGGACGCATCTAAAACAGGGTTTTGCTCGGCTCGTCAGCGGCTACGGCATCACAGGGATGCTGGCAACACTGATTGCTCAGGTAGAGCGTGGGCGTTTTGAGGGTTGAGCCAGCGCCTTTGAGCGACCCAGCGGTCGCTCAAAGGCGCTCTTGTTACTTCAGGTTGCCGCTGAGGAACTGCTGCAGGCGCTCACTTTTGGGGTTGCCCAATACGTCCTCGGGCGCGCCCTGCTCTTCGACCCGCCCCTGGTGCAGGAATAGCACCTGGTTCGACACTTTGCGCGCAAAGCTCATTTCGTGGGTCACCATGATCATGGTGCGGCCTTCTTCGGCCAAGCCCTGGATTACCTTGAGTACTTCGCCCACCAGTTCCGGGTCCAGGGCCGAAGTCGGCTCGTCGAACAGCATGATCTCCGGTTCCATGCTCAGGGCACGGGCAATGGCGACCCGTTGCTGCTGACCACCCGAGAGAAACGCCGGGTACTGATCGGCGACCCGTGCCGGCAAACCGACCTTGTCCAGGTAGCGCCGGGCGCGATCCTCTGCGTCCTTCTTGCTGACGCCCAGCACTCGGCGTGGGGCCATGGTGATGTTTTCCAGCACGGTCATGTGGCTCCACAGGTTGAAGTGCTGGAACACCATCGCCAGGCGAGTGCGGATGCGTTGCAGTTCATTGGCGTCGGCCACGCGCATGCCGTGGCGATCATGGACCATTTGAATCGGCTGGTTGTCCAGGCTCATGGCGCCATCGTTGGGCGTTTCCAGGAAGTTGATGCAACGCAGAAAGGTGCTCTTGCCCGAACCACTGGCGCCAATCAGGCTGATCACATCGCCGGTCTTGGCGTTTAGCGAAACGCCCTTGAGGACTTCATGGTTACCGTAACTTTTGTGCAGGTTTTCAACGGTCAGTTTGTACATGAGCAAGCATCCTGAATTAGTGAGCCGGGCCGAGGAAAGACAACCAACGACGTTCGGCCAGGCGGAACAGACCGACCAGAGAGAAAGTGACTGCCAGGTAGATCAACGCGGCGATGCCGAACGACTGGAAGGTCAGGAAGGTTGCCGAGTTGGCGTCTCGCGCGACTTTCAGGATGTCCGGGATGGTCGCGGTGAAGGCCACGGTGGTCGAGTGCAGCATCAGAATCACTTCGTTGCTGTAGTAAGGCAGCGAGCGACGCAGGGCGGACGGCATGATCACGTAGGCATACAGCTTCCAGCCGGTCAGACCATACGCTTTGGCGGCTTCGACTTCACCGTGGTTCATGCTGCGAATCGCCCCGGCGAAAATCTCCGTGGTGTAGGCGCAGGTGTTCAGGGCGAAGGCCAGGATGGTGCAGTTCATCGCATCGCGAAAGAACGCATCCAGTACTGGCTGAGCGCGCACGGCGGCCAGGCTGTAAATTCCGGTGTAACAAATCAGCAGCTGAATATAGAGAGGCGTACCCCGAAACAGATAGGTGTAGAACTGCACCGGCCAGCGCACCCAGACATTGGTCGAGACCCGGGCAATCGACAGCGGGATCGACATCACGAAGCCGAAGAAGATTGAGGCACTGAGCAGCCAGAGGGTCATGGCCAGCCCGGTGATGTGATTGCCGTCCTGGTACAGGAAAGGTTTCCAGTATTCCTGCAGTAGCTCGATCATCGCACGGCCTCCCGGGTGCCTGCGGCGTAGAAGATTTCCATCCGGCGCAAGACGTAGTTCGAAACGGTGGTTATCACCAGATAGATCAAGGCGGCCAGAATCAGGAAGAAGAACAGCTGATAGGAACTCTTGCCCGCGTCCTGGGCCACCTTGACCAGATCGGCCAGGCCAATGATCGACACCAGTGCGGTGGCCTTGAGAATCACCATCCAGTTATTACCGATGCCCGGCAGGGCAAAACGCATCATTTGCGGGAACACCACGATGCGAAAGCGCTGAGCTCGGGTCAGGCCGTAGGCGGTAGCCGCTTCCATCTGCCCTCGCGGTACGGCGAGGATCGCGCCACGGAAGGTTTCGGTGAAATACGCCCCGTAGATGAAGCCCAGGGTGATGACCCCGGCGCTGAACGGGTTGATCTCGATGTATTCCCATTCCATGAAGTCGGTGAACGACGTCAGCCAGGTTTGCAGGCTGTAGAAGATCAACAGCATCAGCACCAGGTCCGGCACGCCGCGAATCAGCGTGGTGTAGGCCTGCGCAGGGACGCGCAGCAGTGCCGATTTCGAAAGCTTGGCGCTGGCGCCGATCAGGCCCAGGCCAACGCTCACCAGCAAGCACAGAAAGGATAATTTGACAGTCATCCACGAGCCTTGCAGCAACAGCGGGCCGAAGCCCTTCAGGCTAAAGCCTGACAGCCCAAGAATCTGCAATAGGTTTTCTAGCATTGAGCAGCCCTACGTCAATCAATAAAGTGCCCATCCGGAAATGGGCGCAGGGTCATTATTTGCCGCTGTAGAGATTCAGATCGCCAAAGTGCTTCTGCTGGACGGCCGCGTAGGTGCCATTGTCGTGCAGCGCCTTGATACCTTTATTCAGTAAGGCCTGGAGCTCGGCGTTGCCTTTGGTGAGACCCACGGCGGTTTTGGCTGGCAGTAGCGGGCTTTCGACCGGCTCGCTGACTTGGAAGTCGGCGCCTGGTGGCGACTTCAGGAAGCCCAGTTCGGCTTGCAGCATGTCCTGGATCCCAGCGTCGAGACGACCGGAGATCAGGTCAGCGTACACCTGGTCCTGGTTGGCGTAGGCCTGGGTCTCTACCCCGGCTTTGTCCAGCACGGCCTTGGCGTAGGCTTCCTGGATGGTGCCTTGTTCGTAGCCGACTTTCTTGCCCTTGAGGGAGGCCGGATCGGCGCCGATGGCCGCGCCTTTCTTGAATACCAGCGCGGTCGGGCCAGAGAACAGCTCGCTCGAGAAATCGATGACTTTCTCACGCGCTGGCGTGGCGGTCATGGAAGAAATCACGCCGTCGAACTTGTTGGCCTTGAGGCCGGGAATCATGCCGTCGAAGTCACTTTCGACCCATTTGCACTTGACCTTCAGCTCAGCGCAGATCGCGTTGCCCAAGTCGATATCGAAGCCCACCAGGCTGCCATCGGCGGCCTTGGATTCGAACGGCGCATAAGAGGGGTCGACGCCAAAACGCAACTCCTTGTACTCCTTGGCCAGCGCAGAACCGGCAGCCACACACAAAGCCAATGCAGAAAGGGTGAGAAATGCTTTTTTCATTATTTTATTCCCAAGGACCATCGAAAGCGCTTGTGCCGCAAGAGCGCGTGTACTGCGTGGTGAAATGTCTTATGCACACGCAGATACTTGTACAGACAAGCATATGCAATCACCCGGCCAATTCGCCGATTGGGCGTTTGAGAAAGCGCGTACAGCGCTCTGGGATGGGCTTGGCAGGCAGGTGAGCGCAGGGGGGAGGCAGCCTGCGCGGCTGTTACCAACGCAGGTTTTTTACACCCCGCTGGGGTATGCGGTAACAAAATGTGTGATTAAGGGCGCCGACTTTCCTGGCATCAATCCTTGATCTTCATCTTGAGAGTGGAGTATTAGGCGGATCACAGGTAGCGATCCGCGAGAATGCTTACTCTGGCATTGTCCAGGATTGTAGCTTGTAGCCCTCCTGGCTCAACTCGGCGCGCACCTCTTCCAGCAGGCTTTCCAGCTGCACCGGGTCGGAATAGGCACTGCTTGGAATCTGTTTGCGACAAATACGAGTGTTGGCCTGGTCGATGACGGTCAGGCTCAGTTCGCCATTACCGTCTTGCGGAGCCCAGGCGACGCATTGAAAAGGTTCGAATGCGTGGCCGGCAATCAAAAGTGCTTCGTTGATACGGAACGGGGTGCTCATGGGTCGTCTCTCCTTGTACCCAAACAAATGATGTGCCGTCGGTTGGGCCTACCGGTCGGCTGTTTATTGGTAGGGGTGGGGCGGGTCACACGTAATAAGAAGTTGGCGCTGATTGAAAACTGACCCAGGGCGGACTGCTGATTTTGCAGCAGCAATAGTGGATAAACTTTGCAGCGTGCCGATCATATGAGCCGCAGTAGACCTGCTGCATGCAGTCATGCAGCAGGGTATTTCAGTCTTTCATTGCTTTACATAACTGCCTGGCGCCGGCTCCAGAGGCGGGAATTTGTCATTCCCTATGTGCGCAACCGCTGGTTGGCGCTCGCCGGAGTGTCCCTCCAGCCAGTTGAACCAATCACTCCACCAGCTACCGGGTTGCTGCTCAGCATTCTTGAACCAGGTCTCCGGGTTTTTCGTGACCCGATTATTGGTCCAGTAATGGCGCTTCTGCTTGGCCGGTGGATTGATGACGCCGGCGATATGCCCTGAAGCTCCTAATACAAAACGCTTGGCCCCGGAGAGCAGGTTGGTGCTGGCGTAGGCGCTTTTCCAAGGCACGATGTGATCATCATGGGTGGCGAGGATGTAAGCGGGAGCGTCAATTGCACGCAAATCCAGCTTGACCCCACAGCACTCCAGCTCGCCTGATTTCAAATCGTTCTGCAGATAGGTGTGGCGCAGATACCAGCAGTACATCGGCCCCGGAAGGTTGGTGCTGTCGTTGTTCCAGAACAGCAGATCAAGCGGGATCGGCTTCTGCCCCTTGAGGTATTTGTCGACGTTGTAGTTCCACCACAGCTCGTTGGGGCGCAGTAGGGAAAAGGTATTGCCCATGTCCTCACCACGAAACAGACCGATGGGACCATTCATGCCGCCGATGGTGCGCTCTCGATAGGCCACCAGTTCTTCGTCGACGAATATGTCGATGGGACCGGTATCCAGGTAGTCAAGGAACGTGGTGAACAGGCTCACGCTGGCGATCTCCCTGTCGCCGCGTGCAGCAAGTACTGCCAGCGCCGTGCTCAGCAGGGTGCCGCCGATGCAGAAGCCCACGCAATTGAGTCGCTGCTCGCCACTGATATCGCGGGTCACCTGCAAGGCGTCGATAACCCCGTGCTCAATCAGGTCATCCCAGGTGGTGCCAGCGTGTTCCTCGTCAAAGTTGCGCCAGGACATCAGGAATACAGGATGTCCCTGTTCCAGCAGGTGGCGGACCATCGAGTTGTCCGGGCGCAGATCAAGGATGTAGTACTTGTTGATCGACGGAGGTACGACGAATACCGGGTGTCGGTACTGGGTTTCGCTTTGCGGGTAGTACTGAATTAGCTGGAATAGGTGATTCTCAAAGACGATTTCGCCGGGGGTGTTGGCCAGATCGACGCCAACCTTGAAGGCGCCGCTATCACACTGGCGCATTTTGCCTTCGTTCATGTCGCTGGCCAGATGCTGCATACCTGTTAGCAGGCTGGCACCTTGAGTCTCGACCGCACGCTGGAGCGCATCAGGGTTACTGACCAGGAAATTGCTTGGCGCACTGGCGGCAATGGCTTGCTCCACCAGATAGCGCAGGCGTTGGCGCGGTTTTTTTTCGTCGATCAGCAGCTTGTCGAGCAGTTTCAGGAGAAAGCTTGCGTTGAGCAGGTAAAACGCAGCGAGGGAGCCGAACAGTGGCTCGCTCCAGTTGCCGCTGGAGAAGCGTCGATCATCGAAGCTGAAGGGTTGGCCGGTCAGCAGTTTTTGGCCGAGTTGGCCCCATTGAACCTGGTAGTCCGCTTGAAGGCTGTCCAGGGTTTCGCGAGGCAACTCGAACCAGGTGCCGTGCTCATGCCCGGAAAACCACGGATTAGTGCTGACCCATAGGCGTAATTGTTGCACTGCAAAGGAAGCGATGAACGGAACCTGGCCTGACCAATAGGTTTTGAATGTATGCGCGTTATTGTCCATAAAGTTCCTTGCCCATACAGATGAGCCGGGCAGAAAAAAAGCCGCGCTTTGCCGGACTCCGGCGTAGCGACGGCAGGAATGCGGGCAGCGTTGTTTGACGCAAATCTGATGCGCGGAACAAGGATCCCAAGTCCGCGCATGGGCTACTCAGATGTCGTTGGTTAGCGCTCGATAGCCAGGCCGACGCCTTGTCCGCCGCCGATGCACAAAGTGGCCAATCCCTTCTTGCCGTCGCGACGGATCAGTTCGTGCACCAGCGACACCAGAATCCGTGCCCCCGACGCGCCGATCGGATGGCCAAGGGCGATCGCGCCGCCGTTGACGTTGACCTTGCTGGTGTCCCAACCCAACTCTTTACCAACCGCCAGCGACTGGGCGGCGAAGGCTTCATTGGCTTCGATCAGGTCCAGGTCCTCGACACTCCAGCCGGCCTTTTGCAGAGTCAGACGTGTAGCCGGGACTGGGCCGATGCCCATGATCGACGGGTCCACGCCGGCGCTGGCATAGGCTTTGATCCGTGCCAGTACCGGAAGGCCCAACGCTTGTGCTTTAGCGGCGCTGGCCAGCAACAGCACGGCCGCACCATCGTTGAGGGTCGAAGCGTTGCCGGCGGTCACGCTGCCGTCCTTCTGGAATGCCGGTTTGAGTTTCGCCAACGCTTGCGCAGTGCTGTCGATACGCGGCTGTTCGTCGGTGTCGAAGACCAGCGGTTCGCCCTTGCGCTGAGGAATCAGGATCGGGGTGATTTCGCTCTGGAAACGCCCGCCCTCAATGGCTGCGGCGGCCTTCTGTTGCGAGGCGGCAGCGAAGGTATCCTGTGCTTCACGAGAGATCTCGTACTTCTGCGCCAGATTCTCGGCGGTGATACCCATGTGATAGTCGTTGAAGGCGTCCCACAGGCCATCCTGGATCATGCTGTCCTGCAGTTGCGCATGGCCCATACGCAGGCCGGTGCGTGCCTTGGGCAGAACATAGGGCGCCAGACTCATATTTTCCTGACCGCCAGCGATTACCAGTTCCGCGTCGCCACAACGGATTGCCTGGACGGCGAGATGGACCGCCTTGAGACCGGAGCCGCAGACCTTGTTCAAGGTCAGGGCAGGCGTGGTGTGTGGCAAGCCAGCCTTGATCGCTGTCTGGCGTGCCGGGTTTTGCCCAGCGCCGGCAGTGAGTACCTGGCCGAGTATCACTTCATCAATCTGAGCAGCATCGATACCCGTCTGCTCCAGCAAGCGGCGAATCACTGCGGCACCCAGTTCGGTCGCGGGAATTGCAGACAAAGCACCCTGGAAACTGCCAATGGCGGTACGAGTAGCGGCAACGATTACGACTTCGTTCATGCGTGACCTCATCGAAAAGACAAAATTCGTCGAGCAAACCAGGGCATTCCTGCCCTGATCGGGGTTATTGCATGTTCATGCCGCCGTTTACCGAGAAATCGGCACCGGTGCTGTAGGCGGACTCATCGGAAGCCAGCCAGGCCACGATTGAGGCGATCTCTTCGGGTTGGCCAAGGCGACCAACCGGAGTTGCAGCGATCATGCCTTCGAGAATGTCCGGGCGAATTGCCGCGGTCATGGAGGTCTGGATGTAGCCTGGGGATACGGTATTGACGGTCACGCCCTTGCCGGAGACTTCCCGGGCCAGTGCCATGGTGAAACCATGAATGCCAGCCTTGGCGGCGGAGTAGTTGGTCTGACCGAACTGGCCACGCTGACCGTTGATCGAGGAGATATTGATGATCCGCCCCCAACCCTTGGCCAACATGCCTTCAATGACTTGCTTGGTAGTGTTGAACAAGCCCGTCAGGTTAGTCCCGATCACGCTGTTCCAGTCTTCCGGGGTGAGCTTGCGAAAAGAGGCGTCGCGAGTGATGCCGGCGTTGTTGACCAGCACATCGATTGGGCCGAATTGTTCACGAGCCATCTCGAAAGCCTTGCGGGTGGTCTCCCAATCGGTGACGTCGCCATAGATGCATTCGAACTGATAACCCGCTTCCAGCTGGCTGGCAATCCAGTCGTTCTTGCGGCTGGAATCAGAGCTGCAGCCGACGATTACCTTGAATCCTTCCTTGTATAGACGTTGGCTGATTGCCGTACCAATGCCGCCCATACCACCCGTTACCACAGCAATACGACTACGCGACTCCATACTTCTACTCCATTTTTTTTGCGCTGCAGGAGAGAAGATTGTTGGTTATCTACGGGCCGTGCGGAAGTGTTTGAAGGTGACGTTCTCCTGTCCTTCGGTGCCACGCGGGGGAGGTACCCGCTGGCAAAAAATGAGGAATACCTATACTGGGATCAATACTTGAAACTGAATGGATAGTTAATATTTCTGCAACACAGTTGAAATATGTTCAACGCATGTCAGTATCGGCTCCGGACAGGACGTTCGGTTCCACTGGTCATTGAGGACGCCATGTATAGAATGAGTTCAGGTTATGCCAGCATGCTGGCGAATACGTTTTTGGCCCAAGGACTGGATCTTGCCGGTCTGTGCCAAGAGGTGGGACTTGATGTCGAGTTCGTGAATAAACCAGGAGCATTCTGCGAGCGAAGCGTTATCTATCGTCTTTGGGATCTGGCTGCTCAGGCTTCGGATGATCCGAATATCGGTTTGAAAGCCTACGGGGAATTCCATCCCAGTAGTTTTCAGATCGTGGGCTACACGATGATGTCCAGTTCGAATCTGAAAAGGGCGCTTGAACGTCTGGTTCGTTTCAGCCCGTTGATCGGTACCGGATTCAGCCTTTTCCTTGTCCAGGAGCAGCAGCATTACCGATTGGCCAGTCTCGATCATCAGCAACATGGCTCGGTCAAGCCCCGGCAATACACGGATGCAGCCTTGGCTTCGCTGCTGGGTTTCTGCCGTTGGCTGACAGGTGGCAAGTCACCGCAACCGTTGAGTGTGGAGTTCACTTATCCCGAACCTGAAGACACGTCGGAGCATCAGCGACTTTTTGGCTGTCCGCTGAGTTTCGGGGCGGCATATGACAGCATCTTGTTCGATGGCCAGGAGCTTCTGAGTCCGTTGAGTATGGCCAACGAGGCATTGGCCACGCTCCATGACAGTTTTGCCATGGCTCAATTGGACCTGTTGTCCGGTTACTCCATTGTTGGCAGGATTCGCGCGCTGGTTACCGAGCGCTTGAGCCAGGGACAAGGCCAAGGGCAATGTGATATGGAGTCGATTGCGGCAGCACTGAACATCAGCAAGCGAACGCTTCAACGAGGCCTTGAGAAGGACGGCACGCAATTCAAGGATGTCCTGAACGATGTGCGCCGGCAGATGGCCGACTTCTATTTGCGCCATTCTCATTTCAACCTGAAGCATGTGACTCACCTGCTCGGCTTTCATGATCACAGCAGCTTCCATAAGGCATGCACCCGTTGGTTCGGTATGACCCCCGGTCAATATCGAGCCCGCGAGTTGTTGCCTGTGCACAAGGAAGTCGCGCCGGTCCGAACCATGAACCTCGTCGGTCTGCGCAGAGATTATAAGATCGCAGGCTTCGCCAACGACTACGCCGAACGGATGCACCGCTAATCCCTTGTGAAGGGTCATTGAGGCTTGGGGCCTGTTGTCCCTTTGCTCGCTTTGCGCTTCGGGGCTTTAACTACGATGGCGGGAGCGGGCAGTGGTGTGATCTGCGGCGACAGCGTTACTGCAAGCGGAGATGGCTCCAAAGGGGTCTCCTGCGGGATGACAACTGTTTCACTGGGTGGTTGGGTCAGGCTAAAGCCCGGTAGGGGGACTTCGAGGAGCGCGTGCAGTTCACGCCAGAAGGTGCCTTCAGCTCCAGTAGTTGCTAGCAGTTCAGGCATCAATTGCCCAACGGCTGTCAGGACCTGGTGGCGTTCCTTTGCCTCTGGTAGCAACAAGGGCAGGCTGCGCAGGCTTTCTTGCGGGTAGGCAAAAACCAGCAGGTTCTGCAATCGGATGGCTTCGCGTAGCGCCGTGGGCTCATTGCTGTAATCCTGGACCAGCAGGTGCACCTGCTGGATCAGTTTTTCGAGGCTTTCCTTGCCCGCCTTGTCGCTGTCGCGGCCCAGCAAAAACAGAATCCGCACCAACGCTTCCAAGGGGCCACCATGGGGCAGCGAATCCTGCAGGCGTTCGATCAGGGCCTGGTCCTGCTGGTCGGCATGTGCCTGGAGATTTCGCGCAGGCTTGTTGCTGGTGAGGGCGCTCAGTGCGCCGTAAATACCGTAAAAACATATTTCTTGAGTGGCGTCACGCGCATCGCGGTACGCATTCAGGGTGTCTTGCATCTGGTTGGAGAACAGCTCCTGCCAGGCCAGCAACGGGTTGTCTTTGCGTGCGGGACGACGATCACTGCTGACTTTTGATTTGGTCCCGGCTAACCACCACAGCGCCGGATTCAGGCTACTCCATAGCAATTGCTGCTGGTGGAAGGGGTGCGTCCTGCGCATCAATTCGGCAATGGGCTCGTTGACTATCTGACGTAGCCACGGACGTATCAATCCGTCGTAAAACGCGCTGTTGATTTCAGAGGCGCGCTCTACCAGAGAGAATTCGCGATCGTCATCACGGGCCGGTTCGATGTCATCATGGATATCGGCAATTAGCCTTGATTCGAAACGCACTCGATATTGCACGTCACTGCTGCCTGAAGGGGGCGGCAGATCGTCAATCAGCATTTCATACAGCCCCGCCGGCAGCGCATTGATGGCTTCGACCGCGCCGAGCAACCCTCGGTGTTCGCGCCGCGCCACCTGGCCGGAGACAAAAATACCTAAATGGCCGATGCTGGCGTGCCGAAGGTAGACGATGGTACGTCCTGCCTCATGCAAAGCGAGATCGCTGGGATAGACATCGGCGATCCAGTTCAATGCTTGCTGGGGAGGGGTGATGTTGTCTCCGTAGGAACAGAACACCACCACCGGTACTTCGATCCGTTTCAGGTCGATACCGCTGCTCTTGCGGTCGAGACCGCCGGACAATTGGTTGCCGATGAAAAGATCATCGACAATCATCTCGATCTCTTCGCCATTGAGCAGGGTCGGGCTGCCCCACCAGCGTTCGAAGTCGAGGAAGCGCGCAGCCTCGCTGTCGACCTGGCTGAACAACTGGTAGTACTTGCCCCAATAGGTGTTGGCCGGGTCCAGGTTTTCGAAGTTGCTGACCAGCCAGGTACCGTCAAAACGGCCATTGCCCAAGTCGCTGCCAAGGTGAGCCATCCAGCCACCACCCAGCAGGCCACCGGTATAGCGCATCGGATTGCGTCCATTGACACCGGCCCAGTATGACAGGGGGGCGCCATTGATAATGATCAATCCCGGTAGTTCCGGTCGTGTTGCCGCCAGTCCCATCAAGGCCCAGCCGGCCTGGCAGTTACCGATGATGATCGGCTTGCTGTTGGCCGGGTGAAGGGCGCTGACGGCTTCGATGAACCGGGCCTGGGCTTCGACGATATTGGCCAGGGTTTGCCCAGGCTGTGGCGAGTGACTGAAAGAGATGAAATAGGTGGGGTGGCCGGCTCTGAGGCTTTCACCTAATACCGAATCCTGTTTGAAGCCGCCGATTCCCGAACCATGGCCGCCGCGTGGATCAATGATGACCACCGGCTGGCTGTTGCTGTCGATTGTTTGCTCTGGTCCGGGGATGATTCGCAGCAGTGAAAAGTTGACCGGGCGTGGAAGATCAGAGCCTGCGATCAAGGTTTCATGATCGAACTTGAGCAGCAGCGGATACCCGGCGCGTTCATGGGCCAGCATATTGTCGCCGCGCTGGCGCAGGGTGTCCCAGAACAGTAGGCAGCGTTGGCCGAAGTCGGTGACATATTCCTGCCATTCAGCGGGTGTAGGTTGTCTGAGTTGACCTCGTTTCAGAGGCGCGAGGGTTTTTTTCTGGCGCTGGCGCAAAGCATCAAGGAGGTTCAGCGTGTTGAGGCGTTGCAGGTGACTCAGGTGTTCCCATAGGCCGCGTTGTGAGGAAGGCTTTTCATGTTGCGGTGCAATAATGTCTTCCTGGCCCATGGTGATCTCCTGATGATATGCATGAGAAGCAGGTGCCTGCGGCTCATTAACAAACAGAGCTTTGGCTGTCCGTTCGATGTCAGGAGTCTATAGCGAATATCGGCAGGAGGGGAAAGTCTTTTGTGCACCGCACAAAAAATCATTGCCAAAATGATTTGTGCACTGCAATATCAAGTCTAACGCGATGATCGGCAGGATCGCTATCGCGTCCTCAGGCCCATGTCGGCCTTCCAGTATCAGGAGATTCAAGCATGTCTTTTTTCAACTCGGAAAAATTGCAAGACGCTCAGAAAGCCAATCTCGACCTCCTGCAGCAAATCAGCGGCAAAATCTTCTCCAGTGTTGAACAGCTGAGCCAGTTGCAGTTCAAGACTCTGCAAGCCTCCACCGAGGAGCAGTTCGACGGCTTTCGCAAGCTGCTTGCGGTACGTGATCCACAAGGATTCGCTGAGCTGCAGGCTTCTTTCACCCAGCCAAATGTGCAAGCCGAACGCTTGGCTAATTTCAATCGCCAAGTGCAAGCGTTGATTGTCGATACTCACTCGGAAATCGCCAAACTGACCTCGCGTCAGGTCGAGGCGGGCACCCAGCAGGTGCAAGAGTTCGTTGAAGTGATCAGCAAGAATGCACCGGCTGGCTCCGAGCCTGTTGTGGCCGCGTTCAAGTCGTCGCTGGCGAATGCCGGTACCGTTTTTGAAAGCGCACAGAAAGCTGTAAAACAGGCTGCTGACGTTGCCCAGAGCGGTTTTGACGCAGCGACCGCCGCAGCCGGCAAAACCGCTCCTGGTGCCAAGGCTACAAGCGGTAACAAGTAAGTCACATTAGAGCAGTTACACTGATGGCGATGGGTTTACTCCCCATCGCCATTTTTTTTCGGCCCGCCACCGGCACCTGGCTTGCCTGGAGGCATGCCGCCGAACAGGCCGAAGAGGTTCTGAGTGTTCAGGTAGAGGGCTTTTGACTGGTCGACATACTGGCGCATCAAATCCTGCATGACCGGTGCCTGCTGGTGCATGAACTCGCTCCAGGTTTCGGAGGACTGAGCGCCGGTCTGGGACTGGATGTCGATGACCGTCTGGATGCTTTTATCCAGGTAGCTGCCGAGGACGCTTTGGTAGGGACCGTAGAACTGGATAATCCCCATCAGCATCTCACTGGAGAATATCGGCTCACCGCCACTTTCGGCTTCCAGAATGACCTGCAGCAAAATACTTCGGGTCAGATCCTCGCCAGTCTTGGCGTCGACCACCTCGAACGGGATTCTATCGACGACCAATTGACGTATATCCGCAAGGGTCAAATGACTGCTGGTGTGCGTGTCATACAGACGGCGATTCGGGTACTTCTTGATCAGACGGGTGGTGTTCCGACTGTTTTCTGTCATGCGGGGCTACTCACAGCGAGCCTGATTTGCAGGCATCTTATCCTACTCTGACCACTGCCACTCCAATGCGTCGCCTCACGCGGCACGCGCTGGGTGGTCAGCGTAAGAACTTTCGGATGCTTTGTGCGCAGTGCCGGGTCGGCAGCTTCGCCAAGGCCGCTTGATGCATGAGCGATATCAGCTGCGGGGCCAAGAGTGTCGCCAAGCTGGAGGTTTGCTTCAGAGTGCGGCTGTTCAGCGCCGCACCGCGAAAATTCCTCTAGCCATGGCACGACATCACGACATAAAACATTTCACACACGGCGCCCATGCTGGCCTTTAACGTTCCCGTGACACGGCAGGCTATGGCTGGCTGATTCCATTCTTAGTGAAAAAAATTCCAATCGAAGTGAAAACTCATGAAAACCCTTTGTGCACAGGAGGGCCCATGCGCGCACTTGCCAAGGGTTGCTGCACATTTCGATCATTAATTTGTCAGTTTCGGTCATTGAGCGACAGCGGCGCGGCTCTTAGTCTGTGCCACATGACTGACAGGGGCCGAAGAGTTCCTGCACTTTTTCCGTGATCGCTCGATGTGGAGTTACAAATGGCCGCCGCTCATTACCCGCACCTCTTGGCCCCGTTGGACCTGGGTTTTACCACGCTGCGCAACCGCACCCTGATGGGTTCGATGCACACAGGTCTTGAGGAAAAACCCGGCGGTTTCGAACGCATGGCGGCGTACTTTGCCGAACGTGCCCGTGGCGGCGTTGGCCTGATGGTTACCGGCGGCATCGGCCCTAACGACGAGGGCGGGGTGTATTCCGGGGCGGCCAAGCTGACCACCGAGGAAGAAGCACTCAAGCACCAGATCGTGACTCGTGCGGTGCATGAAGCGGGCGGCAAGATCTGCATGCAGATCCTCCACGCCGGGCGTTATGCCTACAGCCCGAAACAGGTCGCGCCGAGCGCCATTCAGGCGCCGATCAACCCGTTCAAACCTAAAGAACTGGACGAGGAAGGCATCGAGAAGCAAATCAGCGATTTCGTGACCTGTTCGACCCTGGCGCAACAAGCCGAGTATGACGGCGTCGAGATCATGGGCTCCGAAGGTTATTTCATTAACCAGTTCCTCGCCGCCCACACCAACCACCGCACCGACCGTTGGGGTGGCAGCTACGAAAACCGTATGCGCCTGCCGGTAGAAATCGTGCGCCGCGTGCGTGAAGCGGTGGGGCCGAACTTCATTATTATCTTCCGCCTGTCGATGCTCGACCTCGTGGAAGGTGGCAGCACTTGGGAAGAAATCGTCACCCTGGCCAAGGCTATCGAACAGGCCGGTGCAACCATCATCAACACCGGAATCGGCTGGCACGAAGCGCGGATCCCGACCATCGCCACCAAAGTACCGCGAGCGGCGTTCAGCAAAGTCACCGCTAAACTGCGTGGCTCGGTGAGCATTCCTCTGATCACCACCAACCGCATCAACACCCCGGAAGTGGCCGAACAAATTCTGGCCGAAGGCGATGCCGACATGGTGTCGATGGCGCGGCCGTTCCTCGCCGATCCGGACTTCGTCAACAAGGCCGCTGAAGGGCGTGCCGATGAAATCAACACCTGCATCGGCTGCAACCAAGCGTGCCTGGATCACACCTTCGGCGGCAAGTTGACCAGTTGCCTGGTCAACCCGCGCGCTTGCCATGAAACCGAGCTCAACTACTTGCCGGTGCAGCAGATCAAGAAAATCGCCGTGGTCGGTGCCGGTCCTGCGGGGCTTTCCGCTGCGACGGTGGCCGCCGAGCGTGGGCATCAAGTGACGCTGTTTGATTCGGCCAGCGAAATCGGCGGTCAGTTCAACGTTGCCAAGCGCGTGCCGGGCAAGGAAGAGTTCTTTGAAACCCTGCGCTATTTCAACCGCAAATTGCAGACCACCAACGTTGAGGTGTGCCTGAACACCCGCGTTGACGTGGCGCAACTGGTCGAGGGCGGTTACGACGAGATCATTCTCGCCACCGGCATTGCGCCAAGAACCCCGGCGATTCCCGGCGTGGAAAACGCCAAGGTGTTGAGCTACCTGGACGTGATCCTTGAGCGCAAACCGGTGGGCAAGCGCGTCGCGGTGATCGGCGCTGGCGGTATCGGTTTCGACGTGTCGGAATTCCTGGTGCACCAGGGCGTGGCCACCAGTCAAGACCGCGAAGCGTTCTGGAAGGAGTGGGGCATCGATACTCACCTTGAAGCGCGCGGTGGCGTGGCGGGCATCAAGGCTGTGCCGCATGCACCGGCCCGTGACGTGTTCCTGCTGCAACGCAAAAAATCCAAGGTCGGCGACGGTCTGGGTAAAACCACGGGCTGGATTCACCGTACCGGGCTGAAGAACAAGCAAGTGCAGATGCTTAACAGCGTCGAGTACCTGAAGATTGACGACGAAGGCCTGCACATTCGTATCGGCGAAACCGGCGAGCCGCAAGTGCTGCCAGTGGACAACATCGTGATCTGCGCCGGGCAGGATCCGCTGCGCGAATTGCAGGACGGGTTGGTGGCGGCGGGGCAGAACGTGCATTTGATTGGCGGCGCGGACGTGGCGGCGGAGCTGGATGCCAAGCGCGCGATCAACCAAGGGTCGCGGTTGGCTGCTGAGTTGTAATCAGCAGGGCTAGCGTGCCAATGGCCTTCGCGATCCGACCTGCTCGCGAAGGTTGCCTCTGAGCGACTAGAATGCCAGCTCTTTACCCAGAGCCGGCATCGATGCTTCTCCCTCCCAACGACTGGCTACCCCAGGCCCCCCTCGAACCCCTCAAGCTCGACTGGCTCACCGCCGCCGGTATCGAAGTCGCCACCCTGCGCCTCGACCAGATCGACCCGCTGATCAGCGGTAACAAGTGGTTCAAGCTCATCGAACACCTCCACGCCGCTGACCTCGCCGGTGCCAACGGCATCATCAGCCTGGGCGGTGCGCACTCCAATCATCTGCACGCATTGGCTGCTGCCGGCAAACGTTTCGGTTTCCGCACCGTCGGCCTTTTGCGCGGTCACCCTCAAGAAACCCCGACGGTGAAGGACTTGCAGGCATTCGGCATGCAATTGCACTGGTTGGGTTACGGCGGCTACCGGGCGCGGAATGAGCCAGGTTTCTGGCAACCCTGGCAGGCGCAATACCCCGATCTGCATCCGGTACCCGAAGGGGGCGGCGGTCTACGGGGTGCGCGCGGCTGCATACCGTTGAAGGCAATGGTTGACGATCAACTGAGTCATTTGGATTGGAGCGACTACGACGGCTGGTGGCTGGCCTGCGGAACCGGCACCACCCTGGCCGGCCTGGTGCTGGCCGAGGCTGGCGAACGCAAGGTGTACGGTGTGATGGCGGTGCCCGACGATCACGGCGTTGCGCAACACGTCGAATCGATTCTGCAAGAAGCGGGGGTAGCGCTGCGCAACTATGAACTGCTGGACGCCAGTCGTGGCGGCTTTGCCAAAGTCGATCAGCCGTTACTCGACTTCATCGATCAAACTGAACAAGTCAGCGGTATGCCACTGGAGCCGTTGTACACCGGCAAAGCGCTGCTGATGCTCAAGCAGCAAATCGAGGCTGGAAATTTCAAAAAGGGTACACACTTGATCTTCATCCACACCGGCGGCTTGCAGGGACGCCGGGGGTTTCAATAACTACGCCACCGTGGCGCAAAGACGCCTCGGCTTGGGCGAGTCCATCCAATTACAGGAACGCGTTCAACCGTGCTCATTTGCTTTTAGGCATCATCCGCAGCAAGGTGTTATCCCCCACCACATAGTGGTGATAGATCCCGGCCACGGCGTGCAAGCCGATCAGCCAGTAGCCGATGGTGCCGCCGAGCACGTGCCAGCCCTGGAGCTGTTTGGCGAAGTCCTTGTCTTCCGCCACCAGCATCGGGAGGTCAAACCCGTAAAACATCACTTGATTACCCTTGGCGCTGGTCACCAGCCACCCGAGAATCGGCATCGCGATCATAAAAATGTACAACGCCCAGTGCATCAACTTCGCGAGTGTGGTTTGCCAGTGAGGCGAGGCGGGGAAGATCTGCGGTGCGGGCCCCAGGCTGCGGGCGAATAACCTGAACCAGACCAGCACGAACACAGTCAGGCCCAGCAAGAAGTGCGATTCGACGATCAGCGTTCGACCGCCACTGCCTTTAGGGAAGATCCCGCGAAACTCGATACTGGCGTATACCAGCGCCAGCAAGACCAGCATCAACCAATGCAGCGTGATCGATACGGTGCTGTAGCGTGATTCGGAATTCTTCCATGGCATAGGGTGTTCCTCACAGGTCTGGTCTAAAGCCACCGTTCTTGTCCGACGGTGTTCCTTTACTGTAATCCGATTTGGTGGATTTGCCTGTGGCTATTTGAGTGTTCAAGGCTCTGGATCAAGTGATTGGCAATAAAAAAGCGCCCGTTCCTTTGGGGGACGGGCGCTTTTTATGCGCAGAGAACCGCGATCAGCTGCTTTGCGGCATCTCACCATTGGCCAGGCGCTTGTTGATGTCGGCAATCACTTCCGGCAAGTCGGTGATGGTGTCGATCATGTAGTGCGGGCGTGAGCTTTCGAACATCGCGTGGATACGCTTGCGTTCGCTGTTCAGTTTCTCGCTGCCGAGGGCGCGATAGCCTTCGTAGTCCAGGCCCAGCGCGTTGCCCGAGCAGATCAGCGCCACGGTCCACATGCCGGCACGACGACCTTCGAGAATGCCCGGCACGGTGTCGTCGATCTTCACACAGGCGGCGACATCGTCAATGCCCAGCGCAATCACATTCGCTAAAGCCTGAGCAGGCCACGGACGACCGTTGGGGACTTCGTCAGTGGCGACCACGTGGTCGGCGACGTAACCGTTGGTGGCGGCCAGTTCGACCACTTTATCCATGACCTGTTTCGGGTAACCGGAGCACGAGCCGATCTTGATCCCTTGTTGGCGCAGGTTGGCGATGGTCTCCAGTGCGCCCGGAATCAGGGCCGAGTGTTCGGCAATTTTTTCGATTTGCAGCGGCATGAAGCGTTTGTAGATGGCGGTGACATCGTCGTCGGTCGGTGCGCGGCCGAACACGGCGCGATAACGCTCGGCGACTTTCGGCTGATCGCACAGGGTGCGGATGTGGTCCCACTTGCCCATGCCCATCGGCCCTCGGGCTTCTTCGATGGAGACCTGAACGTCGAATTCGGCGAAGGCTTCGACAAAAATCTGGGTAGGTGCGAAGGAACCGAAGTCAACGACGGTGCCGGCCCAGTCGAGGATGGCGGCTTGCAGTTTGGTTGGGTTTGCGTAGTTCATGGTGACTATTTTCCTGTGAAAACTGGCTATGGGGAGCAGCTTTTTGTGGGAGTGAGCCTGCTCGCGATGAGGCTCTGTCAGTTGACATTGATGGTGAATGTCGGACCGCTATCGCGAGCAGGCTCGCTCCCACAGGGGAAGGTGGTGTGGTTTAGATCTCTAACACTTCCATCTCGCGCAAAGCTTCGGCAACCGCCGCCACGGCCGCGTGCATCTCGGTCTGATTGACGTGGCCGATGCAGCCGACACGAAAGGTTTCAACCTGAGTCAATTTGCCGGGGTAGAGGATGAAACCCTTGGCCTTGACCCGTTCGTAGAATTCCTTGAACTGGTAACGCGGATCTTTCGGTGCGTGGAACGTGACGATGATCGGCGCCTGAATCGCGGCGGGCAGGAAGCTGCGCAGGCCAAGTTGGGCCATGTCATCAAGCAGCACTTTGCAGTTGTCGGCATAGCGCTGATGACGCGCCGGCAAGCCACCTTCTTCGTTGTATTGCAGCAAGGCTTCGTGCAGCGCCGCGACCACATGGGTCGGCGGAGTGAAGCGCCATTGACCGGTCTTGGCCATGTAGGTGTGCTGGTCGAACAGGTCCATCGCCAGCGAGTGCGAGTTGCCGGCGGCGTTGGCCAATGACTCTTTGCGAGCGAAGACGAAACCCATGCCCGGTACGCCTTCCAGGCATTTGCCGGACGCGGCGATCAGGGCGTCGAACGGCACCTGTTGTGCATCCACCGGCAGCGCGCCGAACGAACTCATGGCGTCGATGATCAGGCGTTTGCCGTGTCGGGCAATGACGTCGGCAATTTCCGGCAGCGGGTTGAGGATGCCGGTGCTGGTTTCGCAGTGAATCAGTGCGACATGCGTGATGCTGGGGTCGGCGTGCAGCAGGCGGTCGACGTCGGCAGCGGTGGTCGGTTCGTCTTCAGCGGTCTCGAAAGTGCTGAAAGAGCGACCGAGCACTTCGCAGATTTTCGCCAGGCGTTTGCCGTAGGCGCCGTTGATCAACACCAGCACTTTGCCGTCGCGGGGCACCAGCGTGCCGATCGCTGCCTCGACCGCGAAGGTGCCGCTACCTTGCAGGGGCACGCAGTGGTGGCTGGCGCCGCCGTTGATGATGGCCAGCAATTGCTCGCACAGGCTGGCGGTCAGTTGATTGAAGCGGTCATCCCATGAACCCCAGTCGACCATCATCGCCTGACGGGTGCGGGTCGATGTGGTCAGTGGGCCGGGGGTGAGCAGGATGGGTTCGGCAGTACTCATTCTCGTGTCCTCGCATTTGATGGGATGAAGCTACGGGACATAAATTGCAATTTGCGGTTGTATCAATCAAATTGTTTGTTGTTATGCCAACCATCAGCGAGAGTTATTCATGAACCTGTTCCAGCTTCGAGCCTTTGACGCCGTGGCCCGCGAAGGCAGCTTCACCCGAGCTGCGACGCGGTTGTTTATCAGTCAGCCGGCGGTGACCGGGCACATCAAGGCCCTGGAGGAGCATTACCAGATCACCTTGTTGCGTCGTACCGCACGACGAGTGGAGCTGACGGAAGAGGGCACCAAACTGGCCGCGATCACTCGGGCCATGTTCGGCCTGGCGGAAGAGGCGCAGGTGATGCTTGAAGCGAACCGGCAGTTGCTGACCGGGCGCCTGGAAGTGGCGGCAGATGGACCACACTTGGTGATGCCGATGTTGGCCAGTCTGCGCGCGCGCTACCCGGGCATCACCGTGAACCTGCGGCTGGGCAATGCCCAGGAAACCCTGACGGCGTTATTGTCCGAGCATGCTGACGTGGCGGTGCTGACCGAGGTTGAACCGCGCAAAGGCCTGCATTTGCAGGCGCTGAGTGAATCGCGGATTTGTGCGTTGGTGCCTGAAAGCCATCCTTGGGCCAAGGCGAACAGCGTGAAGCTCAATGAACTGGATCAGGTGATCATGGTGTTGCGTGAACCGAGTTCGATTACCCGACGCACGTTCGATGAAGCCTGCGCGGCGGCGGTGGTCAATCCACGGGTGTTGCTGGAACTTGACAGTCGGGAAGCGGTGACCGAGGCCGTGGCGGCGGAATTGGGGGTGGGCGTGGTGTCGTCGGTAGAAGTCAGCCATGACCCACGGGTGGCGGCGGTGCCGATTGTGGGGGAAGGACTGGTGAACCGGCACATGATCGGGTGCATGGAGCGGCGGCGGGATTTGCGCTTGATACAGGCGTTTTTTGGATTAGCACCTTCCAGATAAACCGAGGCGCGGTCATCGCGGGCAAGCCTTGCTCCTACAGGAATGGCGTTTCCTCCCGTAGGAGCAAGGCTTGCCCGCGAAGGGGCCAGACCTGCCTAAACAAGACTCTCGCGAAGCATCTCCAGAAACGTCGCCACCACCCGCCGCGAGCTCTGCTCGCGCAAGCACACCAGTGTCTCGGTCAATCGCCGTGTGCAATCGGTAATCGGCAACGCACACACCCGCGAGTCAGCACCAAATTCCGCCGCCGACACCACCCCAACGCCAATCCCGACCACCACCGCCTCCCGCGCCGCTTCCCGTCCTTCCACCTGGATCGCCGGGCGAATGCGAAACCCCGCCCGGGCCATTTCCTCTTCCAGTGTCTGGCGCGTCACCGAACCGATTTCCCGCAGCACCAACGGCGTGTCATCCAGGTCCGCGAGACAGATCGACTCGCGATCCGCCCACGGATGATGGCGTGAAACAAACGCCACCATCGGGTCATTGCGCAGTGGCAATGAGATCAGCCGTTCATCGCTGACATCCCGCCCCAGCAAAGCGAGGTCAGCCTGATAGTTGAACAGGCGAAACAGCGACTCATCGGTGTTGCCGGTTTCAATCTTCACACTGATGCCCGGATAGCGTTCGCAGAACCGCGCGATCTGCGGCAGCACGTGCACCGGTGCATCCACCGCGAGGATCAGGCTGCCGGTTTGCAGCGCCTGGGAATCCTGCAACAGCTCCTGCGCTTCGGCCTCAATCACGAACAGTCGCTGCGTGATGGCGAGCAAGCGCTCGCCCAGATCCGTCAGGCGCACCGAGCGTTTGTTGCGGTGGAACAGCAACACACCGAAGCGCTCTTCGAGTTTGCGTACCTGGTCGGAAATGGCCGGTTGCGTGAGGAACAACCGCTCGGCGGCTTTGGTAAAGCTTCCGTGGACGGCCACGGCGTGGAAGGCTTTGAGTTGGGCGTGGGAAACCGACATCGAAACCTCTAGTAACAAGTTGAGCTTATTTTTGAAATACGATAAATCGATTTCACTTATTAATCAGTAATTGTTTTTATCCACCTCAGCCCCGGTGACTGGTCAGTCGAACAGCATCGGTGGCCATGAGCCTGTGCGCGCAACAGCAGGACTCATCTGACCGGTATCGCCACAGGGAAACAGCGATATCGCAGTGCTCAACAATAAAAACACAGGCGTTTCTACCCATTCTGCCGGCACACTCACACCCTGAGGTCAGAACCACAATGAACAATCCCATCGGCACCATCAAGCGTTGGCGCGTGCAGATCTTTGCGATCACCTGGCTCGCCTACGCCGCTTTCTACTTCACCCGCAAAGCGTTTTCCGTGGCAAAACTGGGGATCGCCGAAGACCCCACCTTCATGCTCGACAAAATGGCCATGGCCAACCTCGACGCGATCTACCTGGCGGCGTACGCCTTTGGGCAGTTCACCTGGGGCATGCTCGCCGACCGCTTTGGCCCACGGGTCGTGGTGCTCGGCGGGTTACTGATTTCGGCGGCGGCAGCGCTGGTGATGGGCACTTACGCGACACTGCCGATCTTCGCGACCTGCATGTTGATTCAAGGTTTGGCGCAGTCCACTGGCTGGTCCGGGCTGTGTAAGAACCTCGGCAGTTTCTTCCCCGCGCAACAGCGCGGCAGAGTGCTGGGGTTATGGAGTTCCTGCTATGCCTTTGGTGGGCTGGTGGCATCGCCGTTTGCGGGCTGGTGGGCGTATACGCTGATCGGCACCTGGCATGCGGCGTTCATTTCCAGTGCGGCGGTGGTTGGGCTGGTCGCCGTGCTGTTTTTTATTTTTCAACGCAACAAGCCGCAAGACGTGGGTCTACCGGCGGTAGACCTCGAACCCGAGTTGACGGCTGAAGAGGCTGACGCCCAAAGCAAGATCAGCATTATGGAGCCCTTGAAGGAAATCCTGCGCAACCGGACGGTGCTGGTGCTGGGCCTGGCGTACTTTCTGCTGAAACCGGCGCGCTACGCGATTCTGCTGTGGGGCCCGGTGATCGTCTTCGAGCAAATGCCGACGGTGGGCAAGGTTGGCGCGGCGATCATCCCGACCGCGTTTGAACTGGCCGGGTTGCTCGGGCCCATTCTGCTCGGTCTGGCGTCGGACAAGGTGTTCGGTGCCCGACGCATGCCGGCCTGCGTCCTCAGTCTGTTGGCGCTGACGGTGACCCTGGCCTTGTTCATGGGCGCCCTGCACACCGGCAGCGTCTTGCTGGTGGTCGTGCTGTTGTTTGTCATGGGCCTGACTCTGTACGGACCGGACTCGATGATCAGCGGCGCGGCAGCGATTGATTTCGGCACCGCCAAGGCGGGCGCGACGGCGGCGGGTTTCGTCAATGGTTGCGGTTCGGTCGGGGCGATTCTCGGTGGATTGCTGCCGGGTTACTTCGACTCGGTCACCGTGTTCATTGTCTTCGCCGGTTGCGCCTTGTTCTCGGCCCTGGTGTTGATCCCCCACTGGAACAGCCGCCCGGCTGGCCTGCGTACCAACTACCCATTCGTGCCCAATCGGGCGATGGCCATCAAACCCCTGCGTACCTGAATCCTGCCCCTCGCAGCCTGCTGCACTGGCGGCGGGCTGTCGTGTGGGCATCTGACTGGAGATTTTCCCCATGAGACCCTTTTGGCTGGACCAGGCCTTAAAGGCTGAGACGTCTGACACCTGCCCGGCACTGGACGGCGACACCCGCGCGGATGTGTGCATCGTCGGTGGCGGCTACACCGGATTGTGGACCGCGATCATGCTCAAGGAGCAGAACCCCGAACTCGACGTGGTGCTGATCGAGGCCGACATCTGCGGTGCCGGCGCCAGTGGCCGCAACGGCGGTTGCGCGCTGTCGTGGTCGGCCAAGTACTTCACCCTGGAGCGGCTGTTCGGTGTCGAGGAAGCGGTGCGCCTGGTCAAGGAATCCGAGCGCAGCATTTACGCGATTGGCACCTTCTGCGAACAGTACGGCGTGGATGCCGATTACCGTCTCGATGGCACGCTCTACACCGCGACCAATCGCGCCCAGTGTGGCTCGACCGATGCAGTGATTGCCGCGCTGGAGCGCAATGGCATCAACTCGTTCACCCAGCGTCCGGTCGCCGACGTGCAACGCATGGCCGGTTCCAGCAAGCATTTGGAGGGCTGGTTTTCCCCGGCGGCCGCCAGTGTGCAACCGGGCAAACTGGTGCGCGGCTTGCGGCGGGTGGCGTTGCAGCTGGGCGTGAGAGTTCACGAGAACACCGCGATGACCGGGTTGGAGGAGGGCAAGCCGGCGGGGATTCAAACCCCCAACGGCACGGTTCGCGCGGACCGGGTGGTACTGGCGATGAACGCCTGGATGGCCCGGGCGTTCCCGCAGTTCGAGCGTAGCGTGGCGATTGTCTCCAGCGACATGCTGATCACCGAACCACGCCCTGATCTGCTTAACGAAATTGGCCTGACCAGCGGTGTCACCGTGCTCGATTCACGGATTTTCGTGCACTACTACCACAACACCCCGGACGGCCGGATCATGCTCGGCAAGGGTGGTAACACCTTCGCCTATGGCGGGCGGATGTTGCCGGTGTTCGATCAGCCGTCGCCGTACGCCGGGTTGTTGAAAGACAGCCTGAGCGAGTTCTTTCCAGCGTTCGCCGACGCCAAGGTCGAGGCGACCTGGAACGGCCCGTCGGATCGCTCGGTCACCGGTCTGCCGTTCTTTGGCCAGATGAGCGCCAGCGGGAATGTGTTCTACGGGTTCGGCTACTCCGGCAGCGGTGTTGGCCCGTGCCACATGGGTGGGCAGATTCTGGCTTCGATGGTCTTGGGGCTGGACAACGCCTGGACCCGTTCGCCGTTGGTGAACGGCCCCTTGGGGTTTTTTCCACCGGAGCCGATTCGTTACCTCGGCTCCTTGATGGTGCGCAACGCTATCCGCCGCAAGGAGCGCGCCGAAGATCACGGGCGCCGGCCACGGCACCTGGACGTGCGTCTGGCCAAATTTGCCGCAGCGGCCGGCAAGGCTGACAAGGGCTAGCGATTGATCAGCCAATCGAGCAATAAACGTCCATCACGGCGTGATGGGTAAGCGGCTGGAGGCTTTGGCGGTCGGCCTGCGGCGGCACACAACACCGGGCGGTCCGGGTCGCTGTCGAGAAAGCTGATGAGCACCTCAGTGCCGGCGATAGGCAGCCTGGAGGGATCAATCCGACCGTCCGCCGTGGCGAGGGCCACGGGAAGCCATAGGCCGGTGGATTTATCCGCGTCATCTTCCAGTGTTGGCCACAGCCACACGTGTATTCGATTGTGTTCATCCAGCGCTGCCGGTTGCCCGACCGCGCCCAGCACTAACGCTGTCTGATAGCCCGGAATGTTCGGCCGGGGCTGTGTCAATGCGGGCCTGAATTCCGTTGACCATGGAATGGCGGTGAATCGGTTGCTGTAGCGCCGAGGACGTTGGTCGACGAGGATTGAAGGCTGTTGCCCCTCGTGTTGAACATCGGTGATCAGCCACTGATCGTTGAAATCCGAAAGTGGATGCTCCGCCACTTGTACGATGCTTCCACTGCGCAAGTCAGCTTGATTGCTTTGGCCTTCAATCTGCCGATGCTGGCAGCGCAACCGCTCCAGTCCCCGACGACTGAGTTGCACGCGGTGTGCCTGCTCGGGGGCGGGTCGTGTGGTCGAAACGGATGATTTGGCGAAGGTGTGGTTGGCTGCGCCGTCACCGGTAGCTTGAGGGCCGCGACTGTGGGCGATTCGGCGTTCAGGTCGGGCGCGCGCGTCATGACGCTGGGACAGCTCATGGATGACCGGCAATAAAGTCTCGTGACTGGTATCGGCCTGAAAGGGCAGCAACAGCGGCTCCTCGGGGAATTTCTGAGTGTCATCGGCCAGTACCAGCACATGCCCGTCTTGCCGATGTTCGAAGTGATAGTGGATGCCTTCTTCTTCGCAGAGTCGCTGCATCAACATCAGGTCGGTTTCTTCGTATTGAATGCAAAACGGCCGGGGCGGGTAGTGCACGCAGGCCAGTTCCAGGCGATAGCTGGCCTCAGGCAGCGCATGTTCCTGGAACAATTGACGCAGGATTGCCGGCACGCTGAGGCGATGAAACACCCGACGGCAACGGTGGCGATCGAGGTTTTGAACGTAGGGCACTAGCACCAGATGGTAGCCGATGCGATGCAAGCCGCGATGTTCACGGCTGGCGCTATGAACAATGCCGTGAATGCCGGTGTAATCGCCCATGCTCAGATAAGCCGGTTGTTGCAGCAGGGGGGCGAGGTTCATCGCCGGCACCAGGCCAATCACTTCAATGTCGAATCGATAGGGCTGGTTCAGGCCTTCAGCGCCACTGAACTGCAATACCTGCAGGCTCAATCCGCTGTCGAGGAGGGTCAGGGTGTAGAGACTTTCCTTGTCGTTGTGCATCGAACGCGCTTCTGCCATGGAGTACGGACGCGAAGGGTACGAAACCAGGGCACTCAATGGTCACCGTAAATCGGCGTTTCAGAATTGCCCTACGAGTACTGGCGAAAATGTCGATCCGTGATGCCGGTGGGTCAGCCAGCATTTTTTGGTCGATTGCCAACTTTAGGCCGTATAAACTTGCGCAACGCGTCGGCCAATAGATGTCTCGGCGCCACAGATCAAGAGAGTGAGTAATGGGCGCACAGTGGAAGGTTAAACACAAAGAAGCGGCATCCAACGCCAAGGGCAAGATTTTCGGCAAACTGGTGAAAGAAATCACCATTGCTGCGCGCAACGGCGCCGATACCGCCACCAACGCACACCTGCGACTTGTGGTTGAACAGGCCAAGAAAGCCTCGATGCCCAAGGAAACCCTCGATCGTGCGATCAAGAAAGGCGCGGGCCTGTTGGGCGAAACCGTGCAATACCATCGCGTGACTTACGAAGGCTTCGCACCGCACCAGGTGCCGCTGATCGTTGAATGCGTGACCGACAACATCAACCGCACCGTGGCTGAAATCCGCGTGGCGTTCCGTAAGGGCCAATTGGGCGCTTCGGGTTCGGTGTCGTGGGACTTCAACCATGTCGGCATGATCGAGGCGTCCCCGGACAGCCCGGACGCCGATCCGGAAATGGCCGCCATTGAAGCAGGAGCCCAGGATTTCGAGCCAGGTGAAGAAGAGGGCACAACCCTGTTCCTGACCGAGCCAGCGGACCTGGATGCGGTGCAAAAAGCACTGCCAGAGCAAGGTTTCACTGTGTTGGCGGCGAAACTGGGTTATCAGCCGAAGAACCCGGTCAGCGGTTTGAGCGATGAGCAAATGGCTGAAGTCGAAGCGTTCCTTGAAGGCCTCGACAACCATGATGATGTGCAGGATATGTTTGTGGGTCTGGCTGGGTAATTTGCTTATTCAGTAATACCGCTATCGCGAGCAGGCTCACTCCTACAGTTGAATTGAGTTCTATCTGACGAACTCGGTCAACTGTAGGAGTGAGCCTGCTCGCGAATGACCGCGCAGCGGTCACCTATCTTGCAGTTCCCGCACAATCTCGCTAAACCCCGGCCGCTTCAGCACCTCTGGCTGACAGCATCGCTCTTGCAACACTTCCAGCTCTACGCGCGCGATATCGCTCAGCCCCGAGTCGATGCGCTCCAGCAGTTCCCCCAGCAACACACCAAATGCCCGCACCTCGATCCGTTGCAGCGCTCGGCTTTCAGGGCTGTCGCAGGTTGCGTGGAAAGACGCCGCGCCAAAATCCCCCAGCAGGCAATCACCGTGCTCGTTCCACAGAATATTGTGGCCATAGAGGTCGCCGTGGGTGATGCCTTGGCGGTGCAAGTGTTTGGCCACCGAGGCGACGCCATGGGCGATTCGCAATGCCACGCCCGCGCTGAAACGGGTGTCATCGGTGTAGATGTCGCGGGTGCAGGAGGCCAGGCTCGGCAGCGCGGCCAGATTGCGATAACTCGGATCGATCAGTTGCATGACCAGCCCGGCTTGCTGGTCGGGATGATCGACGATTCGGCCTTCGACCCGGATCAGGTTAGGGTGAAGGCCGGCGGTGATGCAGGCGTTCATTTCGTGCAGGGGTGAACCGTCGCTGGTCATTTCACCCTTGTAGAGCTTGACCGCGACCGGCATGGCCGGTTGCCCCGGTTGTTGCCATGTGGCCCGATAAATCACCCCCGAAGCGCCTTCGCCCAGTTGCTGCCCCAGACGCAATTGATCCCAGGGAATCTGGGCCGTGGCTTCCAGTGCAGCCGCATCGGCTTCGGTTTCCAGCGGGTTACCGGCGTACGCCAGCCAGGTCAGGCTGGGCAAGGCCAGTAGCCATTCGGGCAGTTCACTGAGCTGATTGGCGGCGATGCGAATCAGTTCGAGCCGATGGCACTGACTCAGGCTGCGGGGCAGGCGCTGCAAGCGGTTACCGGCGAGCATGAGTTTTTGCAGGTACGGTCGGTCGCCCAGTTCAGTAGGCAGTTCGGTGATGCGGTTGTCGGTCAGGATCAACCAGCGCAGCAACGGCGGCAGCGCGGCAGCAGGGACGGTTTCGATGGCATTGGCCTTGAAACCGATCATCGTCAACGCGGCGCATTGGCCCAGGCACGCCGGCAGTTCGGTGAACAGGTTGTCCGAACAGAACAGCACCCGTAAGCGGGTCAGGCGATGGAGGTCATCCGGCAGGCTGCGCAAGGCGTTGCCGGTGAGGTTGAGCACTTCCAGCGAGTCTGCCAGGTCAAAGATTTCCCGGGGGAATTCTGTCAGGCCGCAAGCCAGGTCCAGGCGGGTGATGCCAGTCAATTGGCCGGCGCGCAGTTGGGCGAGGGTATCCATGAGCGAGTTCGCTTTTGATCAAGGGAAGGCGCAGGGGCCTGGAAATGGGCGACATGATAGCGGTAAAGCAGACTCGCCTGTCAGGTGGGTACGCGTACCTCCAGCAACTGCCCCAAACGGCTGCGCGTACGCGCCAGATCGATGGCATCGCCGCCCAGGCTTTCACGCAACGACTGTTGGCCGAGCAGCGTCAGGTGTTTGTCCTGATCGTATAAAACGTCGATCAAATTGATAAAACGCTGCTGCGCGGCGATCGAACAGTCGGCCAGGTTGGGCAGTTCGTCAATGATCCAGTGATCGAAGCGCCGGCACAGCTCCAGATAATCCATGACCGCCGTGGGGTGATCGCACAGATCGCCAAAGGTGAAGCCGATGGTCCTTGCTTCACAGTGCCGCGCTTGAAAGTGCCGGGTGCCGACCGGCAGTTGCAACGGCAGGGCGTCGCGTTCGGGCAGGTTCAATGCCTGGCGTTGCGTCACGCTACCCGGCCAGACATACCGCCCTTGAGTAAACACCTGCTGCGCATGCGTTTTCACCTGACTGCGGTAGTCATGCGGGCCGCCGACCTCCATCACGTGCATGCGGGCGTGGATCAACTCGATGACCGGTTTGAAACGCGCGTGGTAGAGCGGGTTGGGTAACAACCCTTCCGGCGGATAGTTGGACGTTACCATCAGCAGAATGCCGCGACGGAACAGCGCCTTGAACAACCGCGTGATGAGCATCGCATCGCCGATGTCATGGACGTGAAACTCGTCGAAACACAACACCTGGCAATCGCTCAGCAGTTCATCGAGGGTGACTGCCAGCGCATCGGGTTGATCGCGATGGGTGAACATGCCCTGATGCAACCGGGCAAAGAACTCGTGGAAGTGCAGCCGCTGTTTTGTCTCGATCGGGATCGCCTGGAAGAAGCCGTCGAGCAACCAGCTCTTGCCGCGTCCAACCGCGCCATGCAGGTAAAGACCGGGGAGCGTTTTCGCCGACTCGCCGAGCAGTGCGGTGGCGTGCTGCGCCATGCAGTCGATCACTCGCTGCTGGCTGTGGCTGAGGGTGTAGCCCTGGGCATGGGCCTTTTGACGGAAGTATTCGTGGACGACTTTGCCCGCCGAGATGCCGCTGGCCGGCGCCGCAAGCGCTTTGCACAAAAGGCTGCGCAAGGAAGGCAAGCGTGGTGTCAGTCGCGAACGGTTGGGCGGTCGAGCGGCCATGGTCATAACATCCAGAAATCGTCAGGCCGGCTCCCCGAGCAGCAGCGGCGGCGTAGTGTAACCAGATGGGTAGTTTTCCTTCTAGTCATGTCGATGGACGATGCGGGTTGTCGGACAGGGATTACAGCCTGTAGCAGCTGTCGAGCCTACGAGGCTGCGTTCGACTGCGCAGCA
The DNA here is from genome assembly GCF_056401975.1 of Pseudomonas sp. P4_C8. Lineage (NCBI taxonomy): Bacteria > Pseudomonadati > Pseudomonadota > Gammaproteobacteria > Pseudomonadales > Pseudomonadaceae > Pseudomonas > Pseudomonas sp. P4_C8. The sequence continues at coordinate 38,394 of NZ_JBFUIH010000037.1, forward strand.
GTCGTGAAATCAGGCAAAGCGGTGTTCCAGAAGGACCGTGTGTGCGGGGTTTACGACTGCTGCGCAGCCGAACGCCGCCTCGCGGTGCTCGACAGCTGCTACAAGCCGAACGCCGCCTCGCGGTGCTCGACAGCTGCTACAAGCCGGACGCAGCCTCGCGCTGCTCGACAGCTGCTACATCGATAGCGGAGCTGCCGAGCTGGGTGCGGGGGCAGTTATCTACCGTTCGATGCTGCGATTCCACCGCGCGTTCCACGCCGGGCGCTGTTCGTTGACCTGATCCCAATCGATGGCAATCGCCGTTTGCAGGTACTGCTTCATCGCCTCGACCTGGCCGCGCGTCTTGTCGGTGGTCGGGGTGTTCGGGTTGGACGGGATCTGGTCACCGTCTTCAAGTGCGGCAGCTTGCGCTTCAGGCGTCAGCAAAAACGCGGCGAGTTTTTGCGCCAGTTCCGGCTGGGTGTTGTTGGCGATGGCGCACTCCGCGACGTTGAGCACCACGGCGCCTTCCTTCGGTTGTGCGTATTCGACCGGCATGCCTTTGAGTTTCAGCGCGGTGACCTGAGTCGGGGTCAACGGGAACAGCGCGGCTTCGTCGGTCTGAAGCATCTCGGAAATTTTCGCCGAGCTCGGGATGTATTCCAGCACGTTGCGTCCGACGGTGTTCGGCCAGGCCTTGAAACCTGGTTCGACGTCGGTTTCGCTGCCGCCCTGGATCCGGTTGAACATCAGGAAGCCGTGCAGGCCGAAGGTCGACGAAGCCATCGACTGGAACACCAGTTTGTCCTTGAAGCGCGGGTCGGCCATGTCCATCCACGACGTCGGCGCGCTCCAGCCTTTTTCCTTGAACAACCGTGTGTTGTACGCCAGCCCGGTAACGCCGAGACTGACCGCCACGGCCTGATCCTTGATTCGGCCTTTGGCGGGAATCTGCGCCAGGGGCGGGCTGTCCTCAAGCTTGTCACACAGGCCCATAGCGATGGCGCGGTACATGATGCCGTCGTCGAGGAACATCACGTGCAGTTGCGGGTTGCCTTTACTGGCCTGGACCTTGGCCAGAATATCGGCGGAGGTACCGGGCACGATGACCACTTTGACGTTGTTGGCTTTTTCGAAAACCGGCAATACCTTGTCGGCGTACAGCCGCTCCATGGTCCCGCCGTTCATGCCCAGATAAAGCGTCGGCTCGGCGTGAGCCTGGGTAACCGTGAGCAGGGCGCTCAGGCATGAAAATCCGAGCAGTGCAGTGCGTTTGAAATGATTCATTGGCGCGACCTTCCTCTTTCAAGCTACGGAGATGGAGTGAAACCGGGTGATGGAAAACGCATCCAGCGACGTCGACGAGGCGCCGTTGCAGATGATCTCGGTGAGCGCCTGGCCCACCGCCGGCCCGATCTGAAAACCCGCACCGGCAAAGCCGAACGCGTGCAACAGACCGGGTTGAGTGCTGCTGTGGCCGATCACCGGTTGGCGGTCGGGCAGATATCCTTCAGTGCCGCTCCAGGTGCGAATCGCCTGAGCGCCTTCAAGAAACGGGTAAAGTTCGACGGCCTGGCGCAGGATCTCGATCACTGCTTGTTGGCCGGGGCGCGCGCGGGCACCGTCAAGGGCAAAGCCTTGGCCACCGCCGAGCACGCAATTGCCGCGAGCGACCTGACGGGCATAAATGCCGCCGCCTTCAACGCCGGTGCTGGCATTCATCACCAGGGGCAACGGCTCGGTGACCAGCATCGCCGGGTGCCCGGCGTGCATGGGCACCGCTTCGCCGAAGTGTTCGGCAAGGCTGCCGGCCCAGGCGCCGGCGCAGTTCAGCAGCCATGGCGCGTGCAGTTCGAGACCGTTTTGGGTGCTGACCCGAAAGCGCTGGCCGTCGTGCTCCACGGAAGAGACCGCTGATTGTTCATGAACCTGTGCGCCGTGGCGACGCGCGGCTTGGGCGAAAGCGGGGGAAACCAGTCGCGGGTTGGCGTGACCATCGTCGGGGCAAAACGAAGCGCCGACGGCGACGTCACCGACCCAAGGAAAACGTGCGCGCAATTCAAGGCGATCAAGGACCTGCAAATCGAGGCCGAAACCCTGGCTGCTGGTGGCGTAATCCTGCAAAGCGCGCAAGTCGTCGAGGCTGCGCGCGAGCTTCAAATGGCCGCTGCGCTGATATTCACCGTCAATGCCAATCCACTGTGGCAGTTGTCCCCAAATCTCGTGGGCCCGCTGCGACAAGGGCAATTGCGACAGCGGCCGACCCTGACGCCGCACGCCGCCATAGTTCACTCCGCTGGAATGTGAACCGCAAAAATCCCGCTCCAGCAATGCCACACGACGTCCGGCTTTGCTGAGAAACAGGGCGGCCGAGGCACCGACGATGCCGCCGCCGATGATGATGGCGTCAACTTCGATCACGATTCGACCTCCAGGCCAAACGGCAGCGGCTTGATCGGCGCTTGTGCGCGCAGTCGACCGATCTGCGATACGTCACGCTGGCTTTCGCAGGCAATAATTTCTGCGGCACCAGCGCCACACATCCGCCCCTGGCAGCGGCCCATGCCAACGCGGCAATGGGCTTTGACCCGGTTGATTTCCCAGTGGCCTTCGCGCACGACCTGACGGATATCGCCGGCGCGCACTTCTTCGCAGCGGCAGATCATCACGTCGTCTGCGGTTTCGGTTGCCCAGTGTTCGGGGAAGATGAAGGCCTGTTCCAGCCCTTTGCGAAAGGTGTTTACCTGGGTGAGCGATTGTTCCAATTGGACGCAGCGCTGCGGCGCAATCAGGTAGCCGATGTCTTCGAGCGCGGCCAGCGCTGCCCGTTCACCGGCCATTTCCGCGGCATCGGCGCCCATGATCCCGGCGCCGTCACCGGCCAGATAAACCTCGGCGACACTGCTGCGCCCGGCACTGTCACGTTGCGGCAGCCAGGCGCGGTTGAGCGGGTTCCAGGCAAATTCGCAGCCCAGCAAATCGGCGAGTTGGGTTTCGCTACGCAGGCCATGGGCGAAGGCGACGGCGTCACACGTCAGGCGTTGTTCGCCCTTTGAGCCGGACCAGTTGAGCGACTGAACCCGGTGTTCGCCGTCGATGCGTTGCAAGGTGGCGCCCTGATGCACCGGGATGCCGTGAGCGGTCAGCCAGCTGCGGTAATAAATGCCTTTGGCCAGCGTAGCCGGTTGCGAGAGCAAGCCGGGCAGGGCGCGGACTTGGGCACTGAAGGGTGAACTGTCGAGCACCGCGACCACTTTCGCGCCGGCCTTGGCGTATTGATATGCGACCAGATATAGCAATGGACCGCTGCCGGCGAACACCACGCGTTCCCCGATGGCGCAGCCCTGAAATTTCAGGGCGATCTGCGCCGCGCCGAGGCTGTAGACGCCGGGTAACGTCCAGCCTTGCACCGGCAGAATCCGGTCGGTGGCGCCCGTAGCGACAATCACGCGGGAGAATTCAATTCGTGCGGCGCGACCTTCATGCAACGTGTCGAGCGCATCCGTTTCGGCATTCCACACCAGGGTATCCGGCCGATAGTCGAGCTGTTCGCGCAACGTATCCAGGGTCTGATGCAGCGCCTCGGCCTTGCCCGCTTCGAAGCCATACAACTTGACCGCCGAACGCTTGAAGTTGGCCGGCTGGCGCCGATAAATCTGCCCGCCACCGCGCGCGGCTTCATCCAGCAAAACCGGGCGAACGCCATGCGCCACCAGCGTCTGCGCCGCCCGAATCCCGGCCGGGCCGGCACCGATGATCACCACGGGCTTCATACCCACCACCATTCAAATGATCGCCGCAACACCCTTGTGGGAGCGAGCCTGCTCGCGAAGACGGCGGTAGTTTCAACATAGGTGGTGACTGATACACCGCTTTCGCGAGCAGGCTCGCTCCCACATTTGATTTGTGTTGATTGCAGGTGTTGTGATCGCCGCTGAACCCCTGTGGGGTTGCAGTTGAAAGGTGTGTTCATAGCGAGCGCCCCGGTTCGCGGGTGATGTGGTGATCGTTCTCAAGCAGCGTCGAACACGCGCGCACGCGCCGGCCATCGCCCAGGCGGACCCAGCAGTCCTGACACGCCCCCATCAGGCAGAACCCGGCGCGGGGCTCGGCGCTGAAGTCGCTGCCGCGCAGGTGGTCGCTGCAGGTCAGCACCGCGGTCAGCACGGTGTCTCCGAGCAGGGCGGTGGCCGGTTGGCCGTCGAGGGTAAAGTTCACGGCCGGGCGGTCGCCCTCGGCCAGTCGTTTCAGCAAAGCCATGGCGCCCTCATTGTTTACCCACCAGCACCCGATCAAGGCCGTAGACCCGATCAAGCAGAATCATGGTCAGCGCGGTCAGCGCGATCACCAGGGCCGACACCGCCGCCATCATCGGATCGATGGATTCGGTGGCGTACACGTACATGCGCACCGGCAGGGTTTGCGTGGCCGGCGAGGTGACGAAAATCGACAGCGTGACCTCGTCAAAGCTGTTGATGAACGCCAGCAACCAGCCCCCCGCTACCCCCGGCAGAATCATCGGCAAGGTGATTTCCCGGAACAGCGTGAAGCGTCCGGCGCCGAGGGATTGCGCCGCATGTTCGGCGCTACGATCCAGGCCAATGGCCGAGGCCAGCACCAGTCGCAGCACATAGGGAGTGATCACCAGCACATGGGCGAAAATCAGCCAGGTGAAGCTGCCGTTGACCCCCATCAGCGCAAACAGACGCAGCAAGGCAACGCCCAGCACCAAGTGCGGAATGATGATGGGCGACAGGAACAGACCGTTGAAAAAGTCCCGTCCCGGAAACTCGAAACGGGTGATCGCCAATGCCGCTGGCACCGCAATCAGGGTCGCCAGGCTGGCGGCGCAGAACGCCAGAATCAAGCTGTTGTAGAACGCATCGACAAAATCGGCGCGCTCGAAGACCGCACGGAACCAGCGCAGTGAAAACTCCGTGGTCGGCAGGCTCAGGGTGTTTTCCGGGGTGAACGCAACGAGGCAGACCACCACCAGCGGCGCGAGCATGAACAGCACCACCAGGGCATGGAACAGCAGGGCGAAAGGACCGTTCTTGGACATGACGAGTTATCCCAATGACTTCTTGTAGCGGCCTTCGATCATCCGGTTCCACGACAGCATGATCAGCAGGTTGAGCAACAGCAGCGCCACGGCAATCGCCGCGCCCATCGGCCAGTTCAGCTCCGACAGGTACTGGTCGTAGATCAGTGTGGCGACCATTTTCAGTCGACGCCCGCCCAGCAGGCCGGGGATGGCAAATGAGCTGGCGGCCAGGCCGAACACGATCAAGGTGCCTGACAACACGCCCGGCATAATCTGCGGCAGAACCACCTGACGCATCACCGTGAAGTGACTGGCGCCGAGGGACATCGCCGCTTGTTCGGCGGCCGGGTCGAGTTTCTGCAGCGAGGTCCAGACCGGAATAATCATGAACGGCAGCATCACGTGAACCAGCGCTATCACCACCGCGAACGGCGTGTACAACAGCTTCATCGGCGAACCGCCGAAGGCTTGCAGGGTTTGATTGACCAGGCCGTCGGCGCCGAGCAACAGGCTCCAGCCGAACGCACGCACCACCACCGAAATCAGTAGCGGCGTGAGGATCAAAATCAAAAAGATCGAACGCCACGGTGCGCCCATGCGACTGAGGATGTAGGCCTCGGGCACGCCGATCACCACGCAAAGCAGGGTAGTCAGGGCGCTGATCCACATCGTGCGCAGAAAGATCTCGTAGAAGTACGGGTCGCCCAGCAGGCTGCTGTAATGACTGAGGGTGTAGGCGTCGCCATTGATCCCCGAGCTGTAGTCGAAGACGTTGAACGACAACACCAGCGTCAGCAGCAGCGGGATGGCCAGCAGGCTGACGTACAACGCCAGGGCCGGTGCCGACAACAAATACCCTTGGCGTCCCTGGCGAACGGCGACCAACGTACTCATGCCGACACCTCATCGACAGTCAGCACCCGCAGCAGCGTTGCATCCCAGTCGAGACCGACCGCTGTGCCTTCGTTCAGCGGTGTCGAACCGTCGTTGCGACGCACCACGCTGATGTCGCCCAGGGTCGTGGAGACGCCATACAACCATTGGCTACCGAGGAAGAAGCGGCTGGCGATCTTGCCCTGTAGACGCCCGTGATCTCGCTCGCGCAGATCGATTTTTTCCGGGCGCAGGCTCAGGGTCAGCTCGCCGCCACTGCGCACTTGCACCACGCCCGAGCCGTCACGTTCGCCGGGTAGCAGGTTGGCTTTGCCGACGAAGCCGGAAATGAACTCGGTGCGTGGATGTTCGTAARGGGTGTAAGGCGCGTCGATTTGCGTGATGCGTCCGGCCTGCATCACCACCACGCGGTCGCTGATGGACAGCGCTTCGGATTGGTCGTGGGTGACCATCAGCGTGGTGATCCCGACTTCGCGCTGAATGCGGCGGATCTCGAATTGCATTTCTTCGCGCAGGTTGGCATCGAGGTTGGACAGCGGCTCGTCGAGCAGCAGCACGGGCGGCTCGATCACCAAGGCCCGGGCCAGTGCCACACGCTGGCGCTGGCCACCGGAAAGCTCGCGTGGATAACGCTCGGCATGTTGATCCAGGCGCACCAGTTTCAGCACCCGGGCCACGCGTTGCTGCAACTCGGCGGCGGGTACTTTGCGCATCCGCAGGCCGAAGGCGACGTTGTCTTTGACGGTCATGTGCGGGAACAGCGCGTAACTCTGGAATACCACGCCCAAGCCACGGCTGGCGGGTTTGGCGTGGGTGATGTCACGGCCGTCGAGCAGGATGCGACCGCTGGTGACTTCAACGAAGCCGGCGATCATTTGCAGGGTGGTGGTTTTGCCGCACCCGGACGGACCGAGCAAAGACACGAACTCGCCTTTCTCCACCGATAGGTTGGTAGCCACGACGGCGTCGATTTCGCCGTAACGTTTGCCGAGTCCTTCAAGTTGCACAAAAGCCATGACTGCGCTCCACCTGAGATTGTTATGCGTCACCCGAAGGCGCGCTTTTTTGTATGGGCAGATACGAAAAGGTCTTGCTGGGTGCGTTGGCGCTCGACTTGAGTCGGCTGCCGCTGTTGTTCGAATCGCCCCTGTGGACGCAGATTAGGACGAAGACTAGGATGGGCTCAATGGCCTATTTCACTGAAGCGATGACTATTTTCGATTTCATTCAGTGAGTAAATTTATTGTCGAGAAACCATATGCCTGATTCCACTGAGCGGAATGAAAACAAAAATGAAGTCGGTGTCGGCGCGGTCTCCCGATTGTTTGCCGTGCTGCGCAGCCTCGGTGACACCGTCGAGGGCGGGGAGCGCGTGACGCAACTGGCGCAGCGCATCGGCTTGTCGCAACCCACTACGCACCGTTTGTTGCGCAGCCTGATGGACGAGGGCATGGTCGAACAGGATGTGCGCAGCAAACGCTATCGCCTGAGCCTGGATTTTTTTGCCTTGGCGGCGCGTGCGGGCAATACCGGCAACCTGCGCGAACTGGTGCGACCGTCGCTGCTGCGGCTCTCGGCTTCGTTGGGGGATTCGTTGTTTCTATTGGCGCGCAGCGGTTTCGAYGCGATCTGCCTGGACCGCAGCGAAGGGCCGTTTCCGATCCGCACGTTCACCGGCGATATCGGTGGGCGAGTGGCGCTGGGAGTGGGTCAGGGCAGCCTGGCGATTCTGGCGTTTCTACCGGAGGAGGAGCGTGACACGGTGATTCGCTACAACTTGCCGCGACTCAAGGATTTCCATCTTTACGACGAAGTGTTCCTGCGCGCGGAGGTCGAGAACGTGCGCTCGCTGGGTTATGCCGGGCGCAACACCGGTGTGCTGCAAGGCATGGCCGGGGTGGCGGTGCCGATTCTGGATCGAGAGGGGCGGGCGGTGGCGGCGTTGAGTGTGGCGACGGTCAGTGACCGGCTTGGGCCGGATCGATTGCCGACGGTGGTGGAAATGCTCAAGCGCGAAGCCGCGATGATCGGGCCGCGGATTAATCCCTTCGATCCGCTGCTGCGCCGGCCTTCGCAGGTGTTTGGGCAGGGCTGAATAAATCGCTGATCCCCCTTGTAGGAGTGAGCCTGCTCGCGATGAGGCCGGTACATCCAACATTGATGTCAACTGGCCCACCGCTATCGCGAGCAGGCTCACTCCTACAGTTGATTGGGGGTAGGTCCAGGTTTTGTAATCGACGCCGACCTCTGTGGGAGCACCACAAGGGGATCCGCGGTGTGGTCAGAATTGCGCGGTTTGCTTGAGCATCTGCGCCGCCGGTGTGTCGCTCGGGCTGACCATCGCATAGTTGTAGCCGCTGCCGGACCAGTACTCGGCCTGCAACTCGCCATCGCTGCGACTTCCCCGTGGCAGCAAGTTGTTTTTCGGTCCCGGTGGGCGCACGTAGAAGCTGATCTTGTGCCCGCCCTGATCTTCATAAACCACCATCGCCGCCGGCCCTTGTTCGGTGCTGAGCAAACGGCCGCTGACCGGTTTGAAACCTGCGCCCGACAGGTCCGGCAGGCGATTGGCGCGGGTGAAATAACGGTCGAGCCACCCCTGCATGTCGCCGTCGGCGCTGACTTTATAGTCGGCTGGCAGGATGCCTTGCTGGGCGATCAGGCGATAAGCCTGCATGGCATCGGTCATCGGCAGCGAGGTACTGGCCAGGGTCATCTCGCGCGCTTGCCAGCCGCTCAACCCACCGACGCTGACGGCGATCAACAGCATCGCCGCACTGGCCAGATGACGACGGGATTGGTGTTTAAGGCGCTGGCGAATCAGCGCCGGGTCAAGCTCCTGATTGACGGGTTGCTGCAGGGCTCCGCTCAGGGCTGCCCGCAATTGTTGGGCGTCGTGCTGCCAGGCGCGCACTTGCGCGGCCATTTGCGGGTTGCTGGCCAGATAGGTCTCGACCAGACGTCGGTCGGCGTCGTCGAGTTGGTGATCGACGTAAGCGTGCAGGTCACGCTCGCTTGGGGGCATGCTGATCATTTGAGTATCCGCAAAGAAGGGCTGGTGATTTCGCCGTCGCTGAGCTGGCGCAAGGCCTGGCGGGCGCGGGACAGGCGGGACATCACGGTGCCGGTGGGGACGTCGAGAATCTCGGCGACCTCTTTATAACTCAATCCTTCTACCGACACCCAAAGCAGCAGCGCGCGCTGTTCGGTGGTGAGTTGATCGAAGGCGTGCAGCGTCGATTGGGCAATCACCGTGCGTTCGACCGACGGCTGTGCGTCGTCGCGCCCGGTAAAGAATTCGAGCATTCGTGCATAACGCCGGGTGCGGCGATGGGCATCCAGAAACTGCCGGTACAGAATCGAAAACAACCAGGCGCGCAAGTCACCCCCAGGGCGTTTGTCACCCCAGCTCGACAGCGCTCGCTCCAGGCTCGACTGCACCAGATCGTCGGCGCTGCTGGGATTGCGCGTCAGTGAAACGGCGAAACGCCGCAACCTGGGAATGATTTCTCTGAGTTGTTCGTCGATATCGTTCATGTGTTTCTGACTAGTCACTACGCTTTGGACTAGGAAGACGCCCGGTATTCGAGGTTATTCCACGCCTGCAAAAATAAACACCGGGCGATGGAATAAAGCACGGTGGGGTACGTCTGCTTGATTCTTCTCACTTGTGGCCGATGGCCCTGGAGTTATTCATGGTAGATCGCTCATCACCGCCCACCCGGCCACCGCTGAGTGCCGCAAGCCTGACGCTGCGTTTGACTGGCATTGCGGTGGTGGTCGCCGCGCTGGCCGGTGCCTTTGCCTACGTCAACGGCACACTCGACCCACAGCGCCTGACACCAAAAGCGCTGATCAACGTGCTGGAAAAGAACAACGGCGTACACCCGGGTTTCCGCCGTAACCACGCCAAAGGCGTGTGCGTGATCGGCCATTTCGAAAGCACCGCTGAAGCACGCAGTTATTCCCGTGCGCAGGTGTTCAGTGAAGCCCGGACCCCGGTGGTCGGGCGATTCGCACTGCCCGCCGGCAACCCTTACGCACCGGACAGCGCCGTACCGATTCGCAGCATGGCGTTGCGTTTCACCCAGGCCAATGGTCAACAGTGGCGCACCGGGATGAACAGCATGCCGGTGTTCCCGGTGGGCACTCCTGAGGCGTTTTATCAATTTCAGCAAGCCCAGTCACCGGATCCTGCCACTGGTAAACCCAACCCGACGGCGGTCCCGGCATTCTTCGGTTCTCATCCGGAATCTGCGCCGTTCCTGGCCTGGATCAAAACCGCCAAGCCGTCGGCCAGTTATGCGACGGAGACTTACAACAGTGTCAACGCGTTTTACCTGGTGAACGCGGCCGGTCAACGCCAGGCAGTGCGTTGGCAAATGGTGCCGGTGGCGCAGGATGCAGTGGGTGCCACAGCGCCTGAAGGCAGTGATTTTCTTGAGAAAGACCTGGTTCAGCGCTTGTCGGCAGGGCCGCTGCATTGGCAGTTGAGGATCACGCTGGCGAACCCGGAGGATCCGGTCGACGACGCCAGCAAGGCCTGGCCCGACGGTCGCAAAGTCCTGAATGCCGGCACCTTGGTCCTTGAAAGTACGCAGCCACAACTCAATGGCGAGTGCCGCGACATCAACTACGATCCGCTCGTGCTGCCCAGCGGTATCGAAGGTTCCCACGACCCGTTGCTCGCTGCTCGTTCAGCCGGTTACGCCAATTCCTACTTGCGCCGCACCAGTGAAGTCAGTCAGTTGCCCGCCGCTAAACAGGAGGCTCAACAATGAGCGCTCAACCGAACCATTTCGCGCCGTTGGCGCGGCTGCTGCATTGGCTGATGGCGCTGATGATCATTGCGATGCTGTTTATCGGCGCGGGGATGGTGGCCTCGGTGTCCGAGCGCCATGAGTGGTTGATTCATCTGCACAAGCCGTTGGGCGTTGCGATTTTGCTGCTGGTGATCGTGCGTTTGTTCGTGCGTTTTTCCACGCAACAGCCACCGTTGCCAGCAGACTTGCCGGGTTGGCAGGCACTGGCGGCCAAGGCCTCGCACGTGTTGCTGTACGTCTTGATGTTGGTATTGCCGTTGCTCGGTTGGGCAATGATTTCGGCGGCGGGGGACCCGGTGATGCTTGGCACTTCGATCCAGTTGCCGTCGATCCTGCCGGCCAATGCACAGGTGTTTGCGTTCCTGCGCAAGGCGCATGGGTATCTGGCGTATCTGCTGTTTCTCACCGTACTGCTGCACTTGGCGGCGGCGTTGTTTCACGGTTGGGTGCGGCGCGATGACGTGCTGGACAGCATGTTGCGCGGCAAGGATCGCGGCTGACCCCTGTAGCAGCCTGCGTCCCTTGTAGCAGCTGCCGAAGGCTGCGTCCGGCTGCGAAGCAGTCGTCATCAAAAACACCGCGGTTGATCTGAAACACCGCGGTGTTCGTTTTTACGACTGCTTCGCAGCCGGACGCAGGCTGCGCCAGCTGCTACAGGGGCCGGGCGATCAGCGCAGGGTGTCGACCATGTCAGCGATGGTGGTCAACACGTCTTTGCCCAATTGCTTCGAGCGCTTGCCGGACCAGCCCGTGAGCGCATTCGGTGCATCGTTGTTGTCCTTGAACGGCATCTCCAGGGTCAACGACAGGCAGTCGAATTTCTGACCGACGCTGTTGCAGGCTAGGGTCATGTTGGCTTTTCCCGGTTCGTCGCGGGTGTAGCCGTGCTTGGTCTGGAAATCCTTGGTCAGGTGTTTCAGATGGCTGCGGAAATGCTCTTCGAGTTTTTCGATTCTCGGCGTATAGCCTGGATTGCCTTCGCAGCCGGCGGTGAACACGTAAGGGATTTCTTCATCGCCGTGGACGTCGAGGAACAGGTCGACGCCATATTTTTCCATCTGCTGTTGAGCGAACAGCACTTCTGGGCTGAGGTCCTGGCTGGCGCTCTGCCAGGCGCGGTTCAGGTCTTGGCCCATGGCGTTGGTGCGCAGGTGACCAAGGAAGGCGCCGTCCGGGTTCATGTTCGGGATCAGGTACAGGTCGGCGCTGGCCAGCAGTTTGTTCAACACTGGGTCGTCGTGTTTTTCCAGACGTTCGATCACGCCTTCCATAAACCACTCGGCCATGTGTTCGCCGGGATGTTGCTGAGCGATCATCCAGACCTTGCGCCGGCCTTCGGCACCCGTGCCCTTACGCAGCAACTGGATGTCTCGACCTTCAACACTCTTACCCGTGGCCAGCAGCTCGGTGCCGGCCTTGGTCAGTGCCTGTTCGATCAGCCAGTCGTGACGGCCACGACCGTAAGGTTCGAAGTAGGCAAACCAGGCGTGCGTGGCGGTGGTTTCGAGGCTGAAGCGCAGGCAGTCGCCTTCAAAGATGGTGGGGACGCGGAACCAGTTGACGTGATCGTAGGATGCAACGGCCTGATAACCGTCCCAGGCTTTGTTGTATGAGGACTTGCTGGCGTTGTTCAGGCGAAACCAATGTTCCTGACCCACGTGCAGGCCGCTGGCCTTGAAGTGGAACCATTGAAAATGCTGGCTGCGAGTGTCGGGTTTGATGGCCAGTAACGCTTGAAGCGGATTGCTGATATCCAGTACTTCAATGTTGCCGCTGTCAAAGTTTGCACTGATGTCGAAGGAAGATTTGGCCGCAGTCATAGTCGGTTCCTGAATATGATTTTTATGGCTGCTACTTTACACGCTGGAAAGGATCAGGCGGCTGGAAAAAATCGCCAAGTCCTATAGGTCGCCATTGTTTTTCCTCAGAACCCGGGTTGTGGAATGGCGCATGGTTCCTGAGGAGGGCAGGATTGCTGGACGGCTACCGTTGCGCCATTCACCCCGAACATCGCCCTGCGGTGAAGTGAAACCTTCATCGGCGCGTATAGATCACCATCAGGATGGCCCCCTGCACCGAGCCCGCGCTGTGTGCCGCGTTCGGTGCGCGGCAACAGTAGTCGCCGACGTTCAGTGTTCGGTTCTGATCGTAGAATGAGCCTTGGAGTACGAACAGTTGCTCCAACTCCCCTTTATGGGTATGGCTGGCAACATGGGCGCCAGGGTCGACTTTCATCAACAGGGTTTTTTCTCCGCGCTCGCTGTCCTCAAACAGCGGTTTGATCCAGAAGCCTTCAGCCTTTGTCGGCAACCAGTCATCCATCGAGGACGAGTAATAAATAGAGCCTTCGACCGGTCCCTGGATGCCGTTTTTCCCGGCAATGCTCCACGAGGGTGTTTCATTGCTTTGCATGTTTTTCACCTGAGTTCGTTTACAAGTCCTTGACCAGTCTCAAGGCATCGTAGATCGCGGCGTGGGTGTTGCGCGCAGCCACAGCGTCGCCGATGCGAAATAACTGAAATCTGCCGTCCGGGTTGGTCACAACCTGTTGTGGGTTGCCGACGATCAGGTCCTGATGTTCGACCACACCGCCGTTGCTGGAAGCGGATTTCAATTCGAAATACAGTTCGTCCAGCGGTCGGGTGCCGTGGTTGACCACCACTTGATCGACGCGTCGAACCTTGCGCGCATTGCCGTAATCGCTGTCGATCGTGGCCAGCAGATCCTGACCCTCGCGCTCGACGGCGAGCAGCCGGTAGGTGACGGTGAAGGTGGTATCCAATGCTTGCAGCGAGCGCATGTAGGGCACCAGATTCATCGCCATGACTTCCGGCGCGAAGGTCCGGTCCGGCGTCATGATCTCGACTTTTGCGCCACTTCTGGCGATGAACTCGGCAGCCTGCAGCGCCGCATGATCACCGGCGTCGTCGAACAGCAGGACATTGCGCCCGGGTTTCACATCCCCGGCAATAATGTCCCAGGTGGAGACCACCAGCTCATTGCCAGCCGAGAGAATTTCGGTATGGGGCAGGCCGCCGGTGGCGATGATCACCACATCCGGGATCATCATCGTGCTGGTCGCCTTGATTGCCTGGTTCGCCAGCCGCAGCTGGAGAATCGTCTTGGGGTGCGTGTTCACGCTGATGGCGATCGGGTATCTGGACATGTGGTCCGACACGATGAAAACCCTGTCGATGATCTTCGTCTGCACGGTGAAATCCGTCGTCATCGGTTTGCCGACCGGGATCGCGATGGCCCGCTCCAATCGTCTGCAGAACCTGGTCAGCCCGGTACTGGATGTGATGCAGACCCTGCCGAGCTTTGTCTACTTGATTCCGGTGGTGATGTTGCTGGGGATCGGCAAGGTTGCGGGGCTGATAGCGGTTGTGATCTACGCCTTGCCGCCGATGATCCGCCTGACCAATCTCGGCATCCGTCACGTTGACGCCGAGATGCTGGAGTGCGCCGACGCCTTTGGTTCGTCCAGTTGGCAGAAACTGAAAAACGTCCAGTTACCCTTGGCGTTGCCCTCGATCATGGCCGGCATCAACCAGACGATCATGATGGCGCTGGCCATGGTGGTCATCGCGTCGATGATCGGGGTTCAAGGCTTGGGCCAACCGGTGCTCAAGGCTATTTCCAATCAGTATTTCACCCTGGGCATTTTCAACGGGCTGGCCATTGTCGGTATTGCGGTGATCTTTGACCGAGTCAGCCAAGCCTATGGCCGAAGACTGCAAAAGCATTTGGAGAGGGTTCATTGCCACTAATCTGACCAACGATTTCGGCATCGAAATCAGGCATCTCTACAAGATCTTCGGTTACCAGGCGCAGGCCAGTATCGAGCGGGTCAAACAGGGCATGAGCAAGGCTGAACTGTTGAGCAATCACAGTCATGTGCTGGGGTTGAAGGACATCAATATCAGCATGCCGTCCGGGGGGATTCAGGTGATCATGGGGCTTTCCGGTTCGGGTAAGTCGACCTTGATCCGCCATATCAACCGATTGATCGAACCTACCGCCGGCGAAGTCATCGTCGGTGGCGTGGATGTGCTCAAGATGAGCCAGAATGATCTGCGAGAGTTTCGCCGACATAAAATTTCCATGGTGTTTCAGAAGTTCGCGCTGCTGCCAAACCGCACCGTGCTCGACAATGCGGTTTATGGGCTGGAGATCCAGGGAATGTCCCGTGACAGGCAAGTAGAGATTGCTACAGGCTGGTTGGACCGGGTAGGTCTTCAGGGGTATGCGAGTCACTATCCCAATCAGCTGTCCGGAGGCATGCAGCAGCGCGTCGGCCTGGCCCGGGCATTGGCCAGTGATGCGCCGATTCTGTTGATGGATGAAGCGTTCTCGGCCCTGGATCCGCTGATCCGCATGGACATGCAGTCGGTGCTGCTGGACCTGCAAAAAGAGATCAAGAAGACCATCGTGTTCATTACCCATGATCTTGATGAGGCACTGCGCATTGGTGATCGCATCGCAATCTTGCGTGATGGCGAGGTGGTGCAACAAGGCACCCGACAGGAAATCGTCATGAATCCTGCCGATGATTACATTGCCAACTTCGTCAAAGAAGTGAATCGGGGGCGGGTGATCGGCGTCGAGGCAATCATGCGGCCCATTGTTCAGGTGAAAGTCGGAGCGACGTTGGCCGTACCCATGGGGACGTCATTGGAGTCAGCGGTCAAAAGACTTGTTGAAGCGGGGCTCGATGAATTGGTGGTCACAGACAGTCAGGGTCAGCCAGTGGGGCAGTTGGCGCTGAAGTCGATTATAGCGACGATGGTCACCTCGATAGTGAACGAGGAGTCGCAGGTAATTCAGCCAAGAGTGACGTCGAAAGCGTGACGGCTTACCGAAGGAAAACCAGGAGAAATTGCGGGTTGCAGAGGGGGGCGTCCTCCATGACGCAGGCGCAGCTTAGAGACTGTGCGATTGATTCTCAAGTGCTATTTGTACATTAGTTTGGCCCAATGATGCCGGGGCTTCTTTTGCCAACTGATATTCTTTTGATATCATCCGCGCCATCGAATTTGCAGCACCAAAAAGACTTCATTAGCCTGAAGGTAAAGCCAGAATAACTGGCAAAAAAAACCCGGCAAAAAGCCGGGTCAAAAACCGTGATTAGCCTGATGAGGAGATAGTCCAGGAGACCGACCTAAGGTCACTTGGACAATCGACTGATCTCGCGACCAGCTGCATGCAATAATAATCATTCTCGTTTGCAAGTCAAATGATTTTATCTGCACGATTGGAAAATTCTTTCCTGTCCTCCCTGAAAGCACGTCCGCTTCACACGTTCTGATGCCCTTGCAAAGACCGATCGATCATCGCCTTGGCCATGTCGATCATGTGCACCGTCGAAAAGGCCAGGTCGCGGCTCGCACCGTGCAGGTTGCTGGCTGATTCATGTGCCGTCGCCGCAGCGCATCGCAACAAATCCGAGGCATGAACCAGCGCCTCTTCTGCGCTGATGTCCGGGTTCACGTCAAAAAAACGCTCCACAGCAGCGGGTTCGGACACAGTTGGTTTCAAGTAATAATCCAGCGCTCGCTGTGCGGCGGCATTGCCTTTTGGCGAGGTCAGGGTGGTATCGATTTGCATATCTGGCAGGTCATTGCTGGGTAACGTCATGACGATGGCAAGCTCCGTGATAGATTCAGATCCGTAAATCCATCCTAGTACGAACTGTATTTGTGACTGGAATTTAAATACTACAATTTGTGTTTTGTTGGTCGGAGTACCCCACGTATCGTGCCGCACATGGATAAATGGATTGAGTTAGTCAAAGCCAAGATGAGTGACCTCAAAGTCACTCAAGAGGTCCTCGCCGACCGCCTCGGGATGTCCCAGGGTGGCGTGGGTCACTGGCTGAATAAGCGCCGTCAGCCGAGCATCGAAGACATGAATCGTGTCTTGCGCGCGCTCGGGATGGATTTTCTGGAAGTGGCGACGGTGATTCGCGAGCGTCTGGTCTTGCAGGACGACGAGCCTTGCCTGGCCCACAAGTACAACCCGTACTTCCGCTATCCCGTCAGTGACTGGCGCGAGCCCGCGCAAGTGCGTGACGGTGAGTTATCGGTCTACGGCAAACCGCGTTTCGAGCTGACGGATTACCACGCACAGGGCGCAGCTTTCTGGCTGGTGGTGGTGGGGGATGCGATGACCGCACCCACAGGCGTGAGCATCGCCGAGGGCATGATGATTCTGGTGGACCCGGCCATTGTGCCGGAGCCTGGAAAGCTGGTGATCGCGCAGTGGTCGGACAGCACCGAGGCGACTTTTCGCAAACTGATCGAAGAGGGCGGGCAGCGTTACCTGGTCCCGCTCAATCCGACGTATCCGAAAGCCCTTTACACCGATGAATGTCGAATTCTCGGTGTAGTGGTTCAGGCAACGGCTAAATTCTAATCAGATCGGTCCTCGTAAAACGTAGGACCGATCTTCATTTCACGCTTCTTCCAGCTCGACCAACGCACTGCCTTCGCTGACCATTTCGCCTTCCTGGCAATACAAGGCCTTGATCACGCCCGCATGGGGCGCGCGAATGCTGTGCTCCATTTTCATCGCTTCCAACACCACCAATTGCGCCCCGGCTTCGACCGTTTGCCCGGCCTCTACCAGTACTCGTACGATGCTGCCGTTCATTGGAGCGGTGAGCCCACCGTGATGACTGTGGCTGGCTTCGACGGCGCTGATCGGGTCATAGGATTCGATGCGGCGCAGTTCACCTTCCCATTGCAGATAGACATGGTCGCCACGACGGATTGCCCGGTGCTGACGGCGTACGCCGTTGTGCTCAGTCAGCAATTGCTCACCTTGAAGGTGGGCTGTGCGGATGTCGCCCAAGGTTAGCGCGCGGTCCTGGCCTTCGCAGCTCAAGTGCAGGGTGATTTCTTTCGGTAAACCGGCACGGAAACCATTGCCGATAGCCCATGGCGAACTCACGTCATCTGCACGCGGTGAGTCTGGCTGGCTCTGGGCAACCGCCTGAGCGGCAGCCTGCCAAAACGCGTCGCTGAGGTCCGAAGGTGCTGGCAACAATTGCTCCTGAAAACGCGGGATAAACCCGGTGTCCAGTTCTGCAGCAGCAAACGCAGGGTGCGCGATGATCCGGCGCAGGAAGTTGATGTTGGTCTTGAGTCCGCCAATCGCAAACTCATCGAGCATGCTCAGCAACCGCAAGCGCGCCTGTTCACGGTCTTCGCCCCAGGCAATCAATTTGCCCAGCATCGGGTCATAGAACGGTGAAATTTCGTCGCCTTCTTCAACACCGCTGTCGACCCTGCGTCCCGGGCCTTCGGCTGATTCACGATACAGTTCCAGGCGCCCAGTGGCCGGCAGGAAATCATTGGCCGGGTCCTCTGCGTACAGTCGTACTTCAATCGCGTGACCGATCAGCGGCACTTCAGCCTGGGTCATCGGCAGCGCTTCGCCACGGGCCACGCGAATCTGCCAGGCCACCAGGTCCAGACCAGTGATGGCTTCGGTGACCGGGTGTTCAACCTGCAGGCGCGTGTTCATTTCCATAAAGAAGAACTCACCGCGCGAATCCAGCAAGAACTCCAYGGTGCCAGCGCCGACATAACCGATGGCTTGTGCCGAGCGAACAGCGGCTTCGCCCATGGCACGACGCAGTTCCGGGCTCAAGCCTGGCGCGGGTGCTTCCTCAACGACTTTCTGGTGGCGTCGCTGAATCGAGCAGTCACGTTCGTTGAGGTACAGGCAATTGCCATGCTGGTCGGCGAATACCTGGATTTCCACGTGGCGCGGTTTGAGCAGGTACTTCTCTACCAGCATCCGTGAATCGCCAAACGAGGATTTCGCCTCTCGCTGGGCCGAGGCCAGGGCTTCGGCCAACTGGCTGACGTCCTCGACCACTTTCATGCCTTTGCCGCCACCGCCGGCGGTGGCCTTGAGCAGCACCGGATAACCGATACGCTCACAGGCATCGCGGAAGGTGTCGAAGTCCTGAGCTTCTCCGTGATAACCGGGAACCAGCGGTACGCCAGCGGTTTCCATCAGCGCTTTGGCGGCGGATTTGCTGCCCATGGCGTCGATGGCCGAGGCGGGCGGGCCGAGGAAGATCAGACCAGCGTCTTCAATCGCGCGGGCAAACCCGGCGTTCTCCGACAAAAAGCCGTAACCCGGATGGATCGCCTGAGCGCCGCTGGCCTTGGCTGCCGCAATCAGTTTGTCGATTTGCAGGTAACTGTCGGCGGCTTTGCTGCCACCGAGGTCGACGCGGATATCCGCCTCGCGACTGTGTCGCGCTTCACGGTCAGTGGCGCTGTGCACGGCCACGGTGGTCAGGCCCAGGGCTTTGGCGGTACGCATGACGCGGCAGGCGATTTCGCCACGGTTGGCCACCAGCAGGGTGGTGAGAACAGGTGCGCTCATCAACGCGGCTCCTTCGTGGTGGGGGCTTGCCAGCTCGGCGGACGCTTTTGCAAAAAGGCGCGCAGGCCTTCCTGACCTTCGGGGCTGACGCGGATACGGGCGATGGCGTTTTCGGTGTAGCGGCGCAGTGCCGGAGTCAATTCGCCGTGACCGACTTCGCGCAGCAGATCCTTGCTGGCGCGCATGGCGGCCGGGCTGTTGAGTAGCAGATTGTCGATCCACTGGTCGACTTTTTGCTCCAGCTCGGCGGCCGGATAGCTTTCCGACAACAAACCGATTTCCCGCGCCCGTTGCCCGCCGAAACGTTCGGCGGTCAGCGCATAACGGCGTGCCGCGCGTTCACCGATGGCCTGCACCACGAACGGGCTGATCACCGCTGGCGCCAGGCCGATGCGCACTTCCGACAGGCAGAACTGCGCGTCATCGGCGCCAATGGCCATGTCGCAGCAACTGATCAGGCCCAGCGCACCGCCGAAGGCCGCGCCTTGCACCACGGCCAGGGTCGGGACTTTCAACTTGGCGAGGTTGTACATCAACTCCGCCAGTTCCCGGGCGTCGTCGAGGTTGGTGCCGTAATCGAGTTCGGCTGATTGCTGCATCCACGCCAGGTCCGCGCCGGCGCTGAAATGTTTGCCGCGTCCACGCACCAGCAAAAAGCGCAGGCTGGTGTCGCTCGCCACGGCGTCCAGCGCGAGGATCAGTTCGCGGATCATTTGCGCGTTGAACGCGTTGTTCTTTTCTTCACGGCTGAGCCACAGGGTGGCGAAACCCCGTGGGTCGGTCAGCAGTTCGAGGGTATTGAAGTCGCTCATGGTTTTCTCCCGATCACATCCGGAACACGCCGAAGCGGCTCGGTTCGATAGGCGCGTTCAACGACGCGGACAAGGCCAGGGCCAACACATCACGGGTTTGTGCCGGGTCGATGACGCCGTCGTCCCATAGCCGTGCGCTGGAGTAGTAGGGGTGACCCTGTTCTTCGTATTGATCGAGGATCGGTTGCTTGATCTCGGCTTCCTGCTCGGCGCTGAAGCCCTGACCACTGCGTTCGGCCTGCTCGCGCTTGACCTGCACCAACACCCCGGCAGCCTGCTCAGCGCCCATCACACCAATGCGTGCGTTTGGCCACATCCACAGGAAGCGCGGGTCGTAAGCGCGCCCGCACATGCCGTAGTTACCGGCACCAAAACTGCCGCCGATGATCACGGTGAATTTCGGCACTTTGGCGCAGGCCACAGCGGTCACCAGTTTTGCGCCATGCTTGGCGATACCACCGGCCTCGTACTTCTGGCCGACCATAAAGCCGGTGATGTTTTGCAGGAACAGCAACGGGATGCCGCGCTGGCAGGCCAGTTCGATAAAGTGCGCGCCTTTCTGCGCAGCTTCAGCGAACAGGATGCCGTTGTTGGCGAGGATCGCGATCGGGTAGCCGTGCAGGTGGGCAAAGCCGCACACCAGCGTGGTGCCGAACAGTGCTTTGAATTCATCGAACACCGAACCGTCGACCAGACGCGCGATCACTTCGCGCACATCGAACGGTTGCTTGGCGTCCGCCGAGACCACGCCGTACAACTCGTCACTGCTGTACAGCGGCGCAATAGGCGCGCGTTGTTGCAGTTCACCGAGCTTGCGCCAGTTGAGGTTGGCGACGCTGCGTCGGGCAATAGCCAAGGCGTGTTCATCGCTCTCGGCGTAGTGGTCGGCGACCCCGGAAATCTTGCAGTGCACATCGGCCCCGCCCAAGTCTTCGGCGCTGACAACTTCACCGGTCGCCGCTTTTACCAGGGGCGGGCCGGCGAGGAAAATCGTCGCCTGCTGGCGCACCATGATCGCTTCGTCAGCCATCGCGGGCACATACGCACCACCGGCGGTGCACGAGCCCATCACCACGGCAATCTGTGGAATGCCCATGGCGCTCATGTTGGCCTGGTTGAAGAAGATCCGCCCGAAGTGCTCGCGATCCGGGAACACTTCATCCTGACGTGGCAGGTTGGCGCCGCCGGAGTCCACCAGATAGATGCACGGCAGGCGATTCTGCTGGGCGATGGTCTGGGCGCGCAGGTGTTTTTTCACGGTCAGCGGGTAGTACGAGCCACCTTTTACCGTGGCGTCGTTGGCGACGATCATGCATTCGACGCCTTCCACGCGGCCGATCCCGGCAATCACGCCAGCGGCCGGAACGTCTTCACCGTAAACCTCATAGGCCGCCAGTTGGCTGATTTCCAGAAACGGCGAACCCGGATCGAGCAGGCGATTGATCCGCTCGCGGGGCAGCAATTTGCCCCGCGAAGTATGGCGTTCTTGAGCCTTCGGGCCGCCACCCAGCTGCACTTGGGCGAGCAGGGTGTGGAGGGCATCGACCTGTTTGAGCATCGCCGCGCTGTTGGCTGCGAACTCCGCCGAACGGGGGTTGAGCTGGGTATGCAGGATAGCCATGGACAGCTCCGATTAGCGGGTTTCGTTGAACAGTTCGCGACCGATGAGCATGCGACGGATCTCACTGGTGCCGGCGCCGATTTCGTACAGCTTGGCGTCACGCAGCAGACGACCCGCCGGGAATTCGTTGATGTAGCCGTTGCCGCCCAGAATCTGAATTGCGTCGAGGGCCATTTGCGTGGCGCGTTCGGCGCTGTACAGAATCACGCCGGCAGCGTCCTTGCGCGTGGTTTCGCCACGTTCGCAAGCCTGTGCCACTGCGTAAAGGTAAGCGCGGCTGGCGTTGAGTTGGGTGTACATGTCGGCAACCTTGCCCTGGATCAGCTGGAATTCGCCGATGCTTTGGCCGAATTGCTTGCGGTCGTGAATGTACGGAACGATCAGGTCCATGCACGCCTGCATGATTCCGGTCGGGCCGCCGGAGAGCACAACGCGCTCGTAGTCGAGGCCGCTCATCAACACTTTCACGCCGCCGTTGAGCACGCCGAGGATGTTTTCTTCTGGCACTTCCACGTCATCGAAAAACAGCTCGCAGGTGTTCGAACCGCGCATGCCGAGCTTGTCGAACTTGTTGCTGCGGCTGAAACCTTTCCAGTCGCGTTCAACGATGAATGCGGTGATGCCGTGCGGGCCTTTTTCCAGGTCGGTCTTGGCGTAGATCACGTAGGTGTTGGCGTCAGGGCCGTTGGTGATCCAGGTTTTGCTGCCGTTGAGCACGTAGTGATCGCCGCGTTTATCGGCACGCAGCTTCATCGAGACCACGTCGGAACCGGCATTCGGTTCGCTCATGGCCAAGGCGCCGATGTGCTCGCCGCTGATCAGTTTCGGCAGGTATTTGCTTTTCTGTTCGTGGTTGCCGTTACGGTTGATCTGGTTGACGCAGAGGTTGGAGTGGGCGCCGTAGGACAAGGCAACCGACGCCGAACCACGGCTGATTTCTTCCATGGCCACTACGTGGGCCAGGTAACCCAGGCCGGCACCGCCGTACTCTTCCGGCACGGTAATACCCAGCAGACCCATGTCGCCGAATTTGCGCCACAGGTCGGCGGGGAACAGGTTGTCGATATCGATCTGAGCCGCGCGCGGGGCGATCTCTTTGGCGACGAAGGACTGAACCTGATCGCGCAGCATGTCGATGGTTTCACCGAGGGCAAAATTCAGGGATGGGTAGCTCATGGGGCACCTTTTGGCTTTTTTGTAGGGCGGGGAGGGCAGTGATTCGTTTCTCACCTTTACGTTAACGTAAGCCTGTGACGAATGGCTGTCAATCACCCTTTACGTTAACGTCAACTTGAGCGACTCTGTAGGAGCAAAGCTTGCTCGCGATGAACGATAACGCGGACTTACACTGACACCGCGTTACTCCTATCGCAGACAAGTCGGATCGCCGCATCGCTCGTTCCTACAATAAAGACAATAGGGGTCATCATGGATCAACCCAGTGCAAGCCCGCAGCGCAGCTATACCCGTGGCTCCCAGGACAAAGCCTTGCTGGCGATGACCATCGGTCAGGCGTTCGATAACACCGTTGCGCAGTACGCGACCGGGGAGGCGCTGGTCGTGCGCCATCAGCAGCTGCGTTACACCTGGCAGCAACTGGCCGACGCCGTAGACCTGCATGCCAGAGCGCTGCTCGCGCTGGGCTTGCAGGCTGGTGATCGTCTCGGCGTCTGGGCACCGAACTGTGCCCAGTGGTGCATCAGCCAGTTCGCCAGTGCGAAAATCGGCGTGATTCTGGTCAATATCAACCCGGCATACCGCAGTTCCGAACTCGAATACGTGTTGAAGCAATCCGGTTGCAAATGGCTGGTCTGCGCCGGCGCGTTCAAAACCTCCGATTATCACGGGATGCTGCTAGGTCTCGTTCCTGAACTGGCCGAGCAATCCATCGGAAAATTGCACAGCGAACGTCTGCCCGACCTGCGCGGTGTCATCAGTCTGGATGCGCAACCGCCTTCAGGTTTTCTGCCCTGGTCGCAATTGGCGGATCTGGCTGCCAGCGTTTCGATGGAACAGCTGCGCGAGCGCCAGGACAGCCTGCATTTCGATCAGCCGGTGAACATCCAGTACACCTCCGGCACCACCGGGTTCCCGAAAGGCGCGACCCTCAGTCACTACAACATCCTCAACAACGGTTACATGGTCGGCGAAAGCCTCGGCCTGACCGCCGATGATCGCCTGGTGATTCCGGTGCCGCTGTATCACTGCTTCGGCATGGTCATGGGCAATCTGGGCTGCATGACCCACGGTAGCACCATGATTTATCCGAATGATGCTTTCGATCCGCTGCTGACCCTGACTACCGTCGCCGAAGAAAAAGCCACGGCGCTTTATGGCGTACCGACCATGTTCATCGCCATGCTCGATCAGCCCAAACGTACCGAGTTTGATCTGTCGAGCCTGCGCACCGGGATCATGGCTGGTGCCACGTGCCCCATCGAGGTGATGCGCCGGGTCATCAACGAAATGCACATGAACGAAGTGCAGATTGCCTACGGCATGACGGAAACAAGCCCTGTGTCGTTGCAGACTGGTCCGTCGGACGAACTGGAGTTACGCGTGACCACCGTCGGCCGCACCCAGCCACAGCTGGAAAGCAAAATCATCGACGAGGCCGGTAACCTCGTGCCGCGCGGCACCATTGGCGAGCTGTGCACCCGCGGTTACAGCGTGATGCTCGGTTACTGGAACAACCCGCAAAGCACCGCCGAGGCCATCGATCAGGCCGGCTGGATGCACACCGGCGACCTGGCCAGCATGAACGACGAAGGCTATGTATGCATTGCCGGGCGCAACAAGGACATGATCATCCGGGGCGGTGAGAACGTTTACCCACGGGAGCTGGAGGAGTTCTTCTTCACCCACCCGGCGGTGGCTGACGTACAAGTGATCGGCATCCCGTGCTCGCGTTATGGTGAAGAGATCGTCGCCTGGATCAAATTCCACCCGGGTCACAGTGCCACCGAGCAAGAACTCCAAGCGTGGTGCAAGGAGCGCATCGCGCACTTCAAGACGCCGCGTTACTTCAAGTTCGTGGAGGAGTTTCCGATGACAGTGACCGGCAAGATCCAGAAATTCCGGATGCGCGAGATCAGCGTCGCGGAGCTCAAAGCGAAGCTGTAGGAGCTGGCTTGCCAGCGAAGGCGTCGGGACATCCAGCATTCATGTTGACTGACCCGCCGCCATCTCGGGCAAGCCTCGCTCCTGCAAAGGACAGCGAAAACCTGAACACCAGAAAGCACAAAGGGGAGCCGAAGCTCCCCTTTAATTTTGTCGTTGCGCGTGCTCTTTTTTTATTATTGAGGGGCGGTTTATTGTTGTTTTTAGAAACCGTGACCCTTTACCGCTGTTTTTGTCGATCCCCATCCGGGATCAAGAGCAAACGTATTTTTTTGAGCGCTGATCTACTTTTTCGCTGAGCGATCCAACCAGTTCGGGAGCTACCTGAAGGTAGTTTTATTGTTCTCTGCCCGGTTGCGGGTAACTCCGAAAAGCACCCTGAAAAGCACACCTTCTCCAAAAAAATCTGTTAGCTGCGTCTCTGCCGTGTTGTTTTTGTTATGTCAGAGTCGTTACGTCTTATTTTTATTAGTGTTTGCTGCTTTTTTTGTTCTTGTTATGCAGTAGAGATAGCAGGAGCCGTGCCAACTTTTTAAAACCCTTTAAAATCAATGATTTATAATTTTGTAGGGTTTTTCTATCGGTCGAATCCCGACAATTTGTTTCCGTGTTACTCGCTTGTGCCCACGTTTCAGACGTCGCGGTAACACCCGAAGGCCTCACTGTGCACTGCGAGCCTTGGCCACACGCGAACCGGTCGGACGACCCAGCACCGTGCAAATCTGTTGACCGGCCAGGATTAATGCATCCAGGTCGATACCGGTCTCGATACCCAAGCCATTGAGCAGATACACCACGTCTTCGGTGGCGACGTTACCGCTGGCGCCCTTGGCGTACGGGCAACCGCCGAGGCCGGCGATGGAGCTGTCGAACACCGAGATCCCTTCCAGCAGGCTGGCGTAGATGTTGGCCATGGCTTGGCCGTAGGTGTCGTGGAAGTGTCCGGCGAGTTTTTCACGGGGCACGTCGGCCGAGACCACCTCGAACATCTTGCGCGTGGCGCCAGCGGTGCCCGTGCCGATGGTGTCGCCCAGCGACACTTCGTAACAGCCCATGGCGTAGAGCTCGCGCGCAACCCGGGCGACTTGCTCGGGGGCGACGTTACCTTCGTAAGGGCAGCCCAGCACGCAGGACACATAACCGCGTACGCTCACGCCATGTTGTTTGGCGGCGTCCATGATCGGTACGAAACGCTCCAGGCTTTCGCTGATCGAGCAGTTGATATTGCGCTGGGAAAACGCTTCGGACGCGGCGGCGAATACCGCTACTTCCTTCACACCCGCCGCCATCGCGTCTTCAAACCCACGCAGGTTGGGGGCGAGCGCGCCATAGGTCACGCCGGGTTTGCGCTGGATCTGCGCGAAGACCTCGGCGGAGCCGGCCATTTGCGGCACCCATTTGGGCGAGACGAAACTGCCGACTTCTATATATCCGAGGCCGGCGGCGGTCAGCGCGTCGACCAGCTGCACCTTGTCGGCAACGCTGATCGGTTGGGCTTCGTTTTGCAGGCCGTCGCGGGGGCCGACTTCGACAATGCGTACGTGGGTGGGAAGGGACATGGCGTTGGACCTGTTGAAATTGTATGAATGTTCACAGAACCCTGTAGGAGCTCAGCTCCTACACGACCTGCTGGCTCTTGATGGTTTGTTCCAGCGCCTGAGTACAGCGCTCCTGCGCGGTGTCCAGTTCCAGCTTCATCTGCTCGATGTCGAGCATCTGCTGCTCCAACTGTTCGCGGCGCTCGGCGATCTTGCTCAACATGGTTTGCAGTTGTTTCTGATTGCCGCCGGTGGGGTCATACAGCTCGATCAACTCGCGGCACTCGGCCAGGGAGAAGCCAATGCGCTTGCCCCGCAGGATCAGCTTCAGGCTGACTTTGTCGCGAGGCGAGTAGATGCGCTCCTGACCGCGACGCTCGGGGCTGAGCAGGCCTTGTTCTTCATAAAAGCGGATGGCCCGCGTGGTGATATCGAGCTCGCGGGCGAGGTCGGAAATGCTGTAGGTCTGGCTGCTCATGGAAGCGCTCGAAAAAGGTCATGGCGCTAAGCTAATGGCAGGTTGACGTTTACGTCAAGGGGCGGGGAGCTTTGGTGGTCTGGCGGGCCTCATCGCGAGCAGGCTCGCTCCCACAGGGGTTATCAGCAATGTCACAGATTTTGTGTTCACCGCCGATCCCATGTGGGAGTGAGCCTGCTCGCGATGGGGTCGCCTCGGTATCAAGGATTACACCTTTTCGAGCTTCTTCTCATGTGCCGTCACCTGCTGGCACAACTCGATCATTTGCTCGCGCATCCAGCGGTTCGCCGGGTCCTGGTCGGTGCTTTCGTGCCAGTAGAGGTGAGTTTCCACCGGTGGCACGTCGTTGACCGGCAGGCTGAAGGCGTGCAAATCATTGCGACGGGCGAAGCGCTCCGGCACGGTCATGACCATGTCGGTCTGTTGCAACACTTGCGAGGCCATCAAGTAATGCTGGGACCGCAGGGCGATCTTGCGCTGGATGCCCATTTTTCCCAGGGCCAGATCAACATGACCCAGTCCGCTGCGGCGGCTGGAGATGTGGATGTGGGTCATCGACAGATAATCATCCAGAGTGAATTTCTCTTTGCCCGCCAGCGGATGGCCCTTGCGCATGGCGCACACGTAACGGTCTTCCATCAACTTGACGTGACGCACTTGTGGGTCGGTGTTGAGCGGTGCATCCACCGCGAAGTCGAGACGCCCGGCTGCCAGTTCCTTGGTAGTTTCGCGGCGCTTGGACAGGAAACTTTCGATGATCACCGTTGGTGCCAGGCGGCGCAGGCGCTGGAACAGCGGCGGCAGGATCACCGCTTCGGTGAGGTCGGTCATGCTGATGCGATAGGTCTTGACCGCCTGCAGCGGGTTGAAAATGCGGCTTTCCTGCACCGACACGCGCAACAGGGAGAGGGCGTTACGCACCGGCCCGATGATGTTCTGGGCCATGGGCGTCGGCACCATGCCTTGGGCGGTACGCACAAACAACGGATCGTTGAAGGTCTCGCGCAGGCGAGCCAGAGCGTTCGAGACCGCTGGCTGGGTAATGCCGACAATCTGCCCGGCGCGGGTCAGATTGGCCTCGGTGTAGATCGCGTCGAAGACGATGAAAAGGTTGAGGTCGACCTTGCTCAGATTCATTGCGCTGCACTCTTATTGTTTGGGGCTTTTGTTGTGGCCGGAGGCCTTCGCGATCAGTCGATCATATATCGGTGATGAATGTTAATACACGCCGAGAATAGGCTAGGTAAATTTTCATAGCTGTTCTAGCATCGATTGCATGACCTAAACAACCTCTGCCCAAGAAGGTAATGCTCATGGATTTCGCTTATTCGCCCAAGGTTCAGGAACTGCGTGAGCGCGTAACCGCGTTCATGGACACTTACGTTTATCCCGCTGAGGCGGTGTTCGAACGCCAGGTTGCCGAAGGCGATCGCTGGCAGCCGACCGCGATCATGGAAGAGCTCAAACTCAAGGCCAAGGCTGAAGGCCTGTGGAATTTGTTTTTGCCTGAATCCGAACTCGGCGCCGGCCTGACCAACCTTGAATACGCACCGTTGGCCGAAATCATGGGCCGCTCGTTGCTGGGACCAGAGCCGTTCAACTGCTCGGCGCCCGACACCGGCAACATGGAAGTGCTGGTGCGCTACGCCAACGAAGAACAGAAACAACGCTGGCTCGAACCGCTGCTGCGCGGAGAGATCCGCTCGGCGTTCGCCATGACCGAGCCGGATGTTGCCTCCTCCGACGCCACTAACATGGCTGCTCGCGCTGTGCGTGATGGCGACGAGTGGGTCATCAACGGCAAGAAATGGTGGACCTCGGGTGCCTGTGATCCACGCTGCAAGATTCTGATATTCATGGGCCTGAGCGATCCTGATGCGCCGCGCCACGCCCAGCACTCGATGATTCTGGTGCCGGTGGACACACCGGGCGTGAAGATTGTTCGTCCGCTGCCGGTATTCGGTTATGACGACGCCCCTCACGGCCACGCCGAAGTGCTGTTCGAAAACGTCCGAGTGCCGTACGAAAACGTCCTGTTGGGCGAAGGACGCGGCTTCGAAATCGCTCAGGGGCGCCTTGGCCCAGGCCGGATTCACCACTGCATGCGTTCAATCGGCATGGCTGAACGGGCGCTGGAATTGATGTGCAAACGCTCGGTCAGCCGTACCGCGTTTGGTAAGCCACTGGCGCGTCTGGGCGGCAACATCGACAAGATCGCCGACTCGCGGATGGAAATCGACATGGCACGCCTGCTGACGTTGAAGGCGGCGTACATGATGGACACCGTGGGCAACAAGGTGGCGAAGAGCGAGATCGCGCAGATCAAGGTGGTCGCGCCGAACGTAGCCTTGCGGGTCATCGACCGGGCGATTCAGATCCATGGCGGGGCAGGGGTTTCCAACGATTTCCCGCTGGCCTACATGTATGCGATGCAGCGCACCCTGCGCCTGGCCGACGGCCCGGACGAAGTGCACCGCGCGGCCATCGGCAAATTCGAGATCGGCAAGTATGTGCCGAAAGAGATGATGCGTAGCGGGCAGTAAGTTAGACCGCGTTATCGTTCATCGCTGGCAAGCCCGGCTCCCACAGGTATAGCGTGATCCTGTGGGAGTCGGGCTTGCCAGCGATGGCGTCAGTCAATTCAACACAGCAACATCAGATTCAATACACCCAAACCTCAACCCGCCGATTCTTGATTCGCCCCTCATCCGCACTGTTGGCCGCCACTGGCATTTCGGCGCCAAAGCCGCGAATTTCGCGAAACACCACGCCGCTTTTCACCAGTTCACGCCGCACCGCCATGGCCCGCAACTTCGACAGCAAATCGGCGCGCGCCGGGTCACTCTTGGCATCGCCAAACCCTACCAGCGTGACTTGGCGATTGGTTTTATCACGCTGCTTTATATAGTCGAGCACCCGTGACAGGTCTTGCAGTGCCTTGTTGTCGAGCGTCGCGCTGCCTTCTTCAAAGCGGAAATTCACCGACAGCCGCTGAGCATGACGACTGAGTGCCTGATAACCCTCCGGCATCATCGCATTCGGCGTGACCGTGATGGCCTGGACGGTCTGGGCGATAAAACCGTTAGCCGCGACAATCGCCTGACCTTGGTTGCTTTGCGCGAACGCCGCCAAGGCCTCGGCCCAAGGGTTTTTCCCATGCGGGGGCAAGTAAAAGAACAGTCGGCGGGACAACGGATAGTCTTCCGTGGCGATCAGGCTATTGAGCGGCGGCATTGCCTGGGATTGGCCATCGACGATCGCCACGGCTTTGGCCTGGCGCACATAAGGCAGGCCGATGAACCCGATGCCTTGCGGGTCGAGGCTGACGGCGTCGGACAATTGCTCGCTGGATTCGAAGCGTTTCGCGGCGCTGTTCAGCGTTTTCCCACGATGACTGAGGACTACTTCGTTAAACGTGTCGTAGGTGCCCGATTGGTCATCCCGCGCATAGAGGTGAATCGCTCCACCGCTGCCGCCGAGTTCTTCCCAGGTTTTTGCTTCGCCGCTGAAAATTCTCGCCAGTTGTTCGGTGTCGAGTTGATTCAGCGGGTTCTGCGGGTGAAGGATGATTGCCAGCCCGTCGATGGCGATGACTTGCTCGGCCTCGGGGCTTTTGAAGTCGCCCAAGGGGTCGAGGTCTACAAGTTCGCTGTCTTTGATCGGGCGCGAGGACGCGGCGAGGTCGGCGCTGGCGTTTTTCAGGGCCGTGAACCCGGTGCTGGAACCATGGGCCGCGACTTCAACCACGACTCGGCGGCCCTGTGCGGTTTCGCCGATGATGCGTTGTTCGTTGGCTTTATCCGCACGTTCACTGTGAACCTTGATCAGACCCTGCTCGCGCATCAGGCCTTCGACCAGCGCCGGGCCCAGGGCCGCGCCGATGGTGTTGGAACCCTGCATGCGCAGAACGGGGCCATTGGCGGGTATCGGTAAATCAGCGGCCGATGCCTTCAATGGCAGGCCGGCGCACAGCATCAACACAAACAAAACGCGCAGCGTCATGCCCGCACCTTAAAAAATCATAGAAAGTGCGGGGAGAATAAGTCAGCAAGATTTCCGAAAGATGACAATTGCCCCTGTAGGAGTGAGCCTGCTCGCGATAGCGGTGAGTCAGTCGACAGGTGTGCTCAATTCAAGCCAGATCGGTGCATGATCGGACGGTTTTTCCATCCCGCGCAGTTCGTAATCCACGCCTGCGTCCTTGATCCGTGGCAGCAGGCCATGGGAGGCCATGATCAAGTCGATTCGCAGCCCGCGCTTGGGCTCGTCTTCAAAGCCGCGGCTGCGGTAATCGAACCAGCTGAAACGGTCGGTCACGTCCGGGTTCAGGTGACGGAAACTGTCCACCAGGCCCCAGTTTTTCAGGCGGGCCATCCACTCGCGTTCTTCCGGCAGGAAGCTGCACTTGCCGGTTTTCAGCCAGCGTTTCATGTTGTCCGGGCCGATGCCGATGTCGCAGTCTTCCGGTGAAATGTTGACGTCTCCCATGACCACCAGCGGCTGATCGTTGCTGAACTGGCTTTCCAGCAGTTGTTGCAGGTCGCTGTAGAAACGTTGCTTGGCCGGGAACTTGGTCGGGTGGTCGCGGCTTTCACCTTGTGGGAAATAACCGTTCATGATGGTCACCGGTACGCCATTGGCGTCGGCGAATGTGCCCCAGATGAAGCGGCGCTGAGCGTCCTCTTCATCGGTGGCAAAGCCTTTGTGCAGGGCCAGCGGTTCTTTACGCGAGAGCAGGGCGACGCCGTAATGGCCTTTCTGCCCATGGAAATACACGTGATAGCCCAGCGCCTGAACCTCGGCCAGCGGGAACTGGTCGTTGTGAACCTTGGTTTCCTGCAAGCCGATGACGTCGGGCTGGTGTTTTTCAATCAGCGCCGCCAGCTGATGCGGACGAGCGCGCAGCCCGTTGATGTTGAAGGAGACGATCTTCATGGTCGGCAGTCCTGGCAAAAGGGCGATGCTAGCTGACATGTAGGAATCGGGCCAGCGTGGGGTGAGGGGATTCGTGTTCGGCGGTAGGTCTTCTATGGCTCTTGCGGGCCTTATCGCGAGCAGGCTCGCTCCTACAGTCCCAGTCTGGTCTATACCTTTGTGGGAGCGAGGCTGCTCGCGATGGTGCAATCACCGTCAGCACTGACTTCGATCAGTAAGGAACTGTGTCAGCACCGATAGGCTCGTAACAACAAGAGCACAGCCATTTGAGCTGTACCGGGGAGATCAACCGTTATGCCTGAAACCTCGACCGCCATCGCCGACATTCACATGCTCGACAGTGGTTATGCCCACGAAGCGCGATCCCTGCTTTACCACGCTTACCGGCACGAACCGACCTTCGGTTACCTGTTCGAGGCCGAACGCCCCGGCTATGAACATCGCGTGCGGGCGACCGTGCGCGAACTGGTCAAACAACACTTTCTTCAGGACTTGCCGGCTATCGGTCTGCTGGTCAACGACCGTTTGATCGGCATAGCGCTGATCGCGCCGCCGCTACGACGCTTGGGTATCACCGAAAGTTGGGCCTGGCGTTTGCGCATGGTGCTCAGCGCGGGTTTTCGCAGCACCCGCCGCTATCTCGACTACCACGCCGCCGTTGCCGCTTGCGTGCCGAGTGACTCGGTCCATGTGTTGCCACTGCTGGGCATTCACCCGCAATTTCAGGGCAAACACTTCGGCGAACAACTGCTGCAAGCGGTGCATAATTGGTGCGCAGTGGATGAAACCTCCGAAGGTGTGATCCTCGACACCGGGAATTCTCGCTATCTGGAGTTCTATAAGCGTCAGGGGTACGAGGAAATCGGCGAGGTTGCCGTAGGACCGATTCGCGAGCATGTTTTTTTCCACGCCAATCCGCAGGTGTTACAAACCTCAACGGCATAAACGGTAGAACTTTAACGCCATGCGAGGCTCTATCACGCTCCCAAGCTCGTGATAGCATCCGCGCCTATGAAGTTTCCAGGAAGATTTACCAGTGGCGTGCTGATGCTGTTCACCAGCTGCGCGGCGCTGGCCCAAAGTGAATTGGATGTTCGGATCAAACCGTCCAACGATGAGCTGAAAGCCAATATAGAGGGCTATATCGGCAGCCTCGGCGATCGTGACGAAGAAGCATTGCAACGCTTCAGTCGTGGCGCCGAGGAGCAGGCGCGCAAGGCCGCCCAGGCCTTGGGTTATTACCAGCCGCAGATCGACAGCGACGTGACGGGCGGCAAAACGCCGCGCCTGGTGCTCAACATCGACCCCGGCGAACCGGTGCACTTGCGCAATGTCACGATTCGTATCGACGGCCCGGCCGCATCACTCAAGTCTTTTCGTGTGCCCAAAAGCGCTTCGCTGAAAACCGGTGCGGTGCTCAATCATGGTCATTACGAAGACGCCAAACGCCTGATACAGAATCAAGCCTCGCGCTTCGGCTTTTTCAGCGGTCACTTCACCAGTCAAAAATTGTTGGTGGACCCGCGCGCTGGCGTGGCCGATATCGAACTGATCTACAGCAGCGGCCCGCGCTACGCCTTGGGCAAGGTCAGTTTCGAAGGCGATACGCCGTTTGACGAGGACCTGCTGCAACGCATGGTGCCGTTCAAGCAAGGCGCACCTTACGACTCCGAATTGATCGCCGAACTCAATCAGGCCATGCAATCGAGTGGTTATTTCGAAAGTGTTCGAGTGGATGCGACGCCGACGGCGTCCCAAAATGATGTGATCCCGGTTGACGTCAAACTCGAAACCCGCAAACCACGGACCATGGGCCTGGGGCTGGGTTATTCCACCGACGTCGGTCCCCGGATCAAGGCCAACTGGACCCGGCACTGGGTCAATCCGCAGGGGCACAGTTATGGCTGGGAGGCCGAAGTCTCGGCGCCTCGGCAAAACGTCGGGCTGTTCTACGACATTCCCCTGGACCCGCCGCTGACCGACAAACTGCGCTTTGCCGGTGGTTATCAGAATGAAGAAATTGACGGCACCGACACCCGCAGCAAACTGCTGACCCTCGGCCCGGAATGGCACAGCAAACTGCCCAGTGGCTGGCAGCGGGTGGTGTCGCTGAAATGGCAGCACGAGGATTACAAACTGGGTGACGACTCGGGGTTGAGTAATTTGCTGATGCCCGGCGTCAACTATTCCTACCTTAAAAGCGACAACCGCATCGACCCGCACAACGGCTATCGCCTGCAATTCGACTCCAAAGTAGCAAAAGAAGGCCTGGGTTCGGACAATAACCTGTTGTACGGCACCGCGTTGGTGAAAGGCTTGACCACGGTTTTCGAGAAACACCGGTTGCTTGGCCGGGTACAGGTCGGCGGCAGTGCTACCAATGGCTTCAAGTCAGTGCCGCCGTCGTTACGGTTTTTCGCCGGTGGCGATCAGAGCGTGCGCGGTTACGACTATCAGAGCCTGTCCCCGGAAAACTCCGAGGGTGACCGCATCGGAGGTCGTTACATGGTGGCGGCGAGCGCAGAATACCAATACTCCATCGCCGAAAAATGGCGGGTCGCGACCTTCGTTGACCAAGGCAACGCCTTTAATACACTCGATCTGCCGAGCCTCAAGACCGGGGTAGGTATCGGCCTGCGCTGGGTCTCGCCGGTGGGGCCGTTGCGCCTTGATCTGGCCCACGCGCTGGATGACGACGGCGGTATTCGACTGCACTTTTCCATGGGGCCTGAGCTGTGAATCGTGGTTTGAAAATAACGCTGCTGGCGATTCTGGCGCTGCTCATGCTGGTCGTTGTCGCCGTCACCACAGTGTTGGGCACCGCTGGGGGCAGCCGTTGGGCGCTCGGTTTTGCGCCGGGTCTGACCCTTGAAAATTTTCAGGGTCGTCTGGGTGGACAATGGAGTGCCGATCATCTGGTGTGGCAGCAGGACACCAGCCGGGTCGAGCTGAGCAAAGTAATTTTTGCTTGGTCGCCGCTGTGCCTGACACGTATGGCGTTGTGCATCGAGCAACTGAAAGCCGATCAGGTCAGCCTGCAATTTCCCCCCGGTACCGATGAAGCAAGCAGCGGGCCGATCAGCCTTCCGGACCTGACATTGCCCTTGGCGATTGAACTGGGTGATGTCCAGGTTGGTAGTCTGCTGTTCAACGGCAGCGAAGCGCTCAAAGGCCTGCAACTGGCGGCGCACTGGACGGTGCAAGGCTTGCAGATTGATTCGGTGAAGTTGCAACGCGATGATCTGAGCCTGAACCTCTCCGGTCTGCTGCAACCCACCGGCAACTGGCCGCTCAAAGCTGAAGGCAACCTGACCCTGCCGGCTCCCGAGCCTTGGGCGCTGGCGCTGAAAGTGGACGGCGACTTGCTGAAAACCCTGAACCTGAAAGCCGACAGCAGCGGTTACTTGAACGGGCAACTGACCGGCGAGCTGCAACCGCTGGCGGACAACTTGCCGGCCAAGGTACGAATCACCGCCGACGGCTTCAAACCCGCCGCTGACTTGCCAGACACCTTGCAACTCAATCAACTGGAACTCACGGGCGACGGCGACCTGAAAAACGGGTACCAGTTGCTCGGTAAAGCCACGCTGCCCGCGGAGCAAGGCCCGGTCGCGTTGCTGCTGCAAGGCAAGGTCGATGCCAAGGGCGCGCAGATCGCCGGCCTTGACCTCACCGCCAACGACAAGCAAAGCCTCAAACTCAGCGGCACCCTCGACTGGAGCAAAGGCCTGAGCGCCGACGCGAAAATCGACTGGCTGGATTTTCCGTGGCACCGCCTCTATCCGTCGATTGACGAACCGGAAGTGGCATTGCGCAGCTTCAAAGGCGACATCTCCTACACCGACGGCAAGTACCTCGGCAGCTTCACAGCAGCGCTGGATGGCCCCGCCGGTGCCTTCACCCTGATCAGCCCGTTCAGTGGCGACCTGACCAAAATTTACCTGCAACAAATTCAACTCCAGGCCGGGCAGGGCAAGGCCGAAGGGCACCTGAACCTGCAATTTGCCGACGGCATTGCCTGGGACACCGCGCTCGACCTGTCAGCGATCAACCCGGCGTATTGGGTCGCCGAATTGCCGGGCACACTGGCCGGCCCCTTGCGCAGCAACGGCGAGATGAAGAATGACAAACTCAGCCTCAATGCGGACCTCGACCTCAAAGGCAAACTGCGCGGGCAACCTGCCGTGATCCAGGCCAAAGCCGACGGCGATGGCGAGCAGTGGARCCTCAATGCGCTACAAATCCGCCTTGGCGACAACAGCATCAACGGCAAGGGCAGCCTGCAACAGAAACTCGCCGGCCAGATCGATATCAAGATGCCGCGTCTGGCCCAGCTCTGGCCGCAACTGCGCGGTCAACTGAACGGCCGCATCGATGTCGCCGGCACGATCAAGGCGCCGCAAGGCAAGCTCGGGCTGCAAGGCACGCAACTGGCTTTCGACGACAATCGCCTGCAAAGCCTGAACCTCGACGCGACCCTCGACAGTGCGCAACGGGCGAAAATCGACCTCAAGGGCAGCGGTATTCAGGCCGGTGACACGTCGCTGGGCACGCTAACCGCCAGCGGTCAGGGCGACATCAAAAACCAGAAGCTCAGCCTCGACTTGCAAGGCCCGAAACTAAAGCTGGCCCTCGGCCTTGACGGTGCGCTTGACCAAGGCAACTGGCGCGGGCGCCTGGCCAGCGGCGATATCCAGACCGGCGGGCAAGACTGGAAACTGCAAGGCCCGGCGAAACTGGAGCGACTGGCGGATGGCAAGATCAACCTGGGCGCTCACTGCTGGATGTCCGGCCCGGCCAACCTGTGCGGTGAAGACCAGCGTTTAATGCCAGAGCCGAAGCTGCGTTTTCACCTCAAGCAGTTCCCGATTGAAAGTCTGGCGCAGTGGCTGCCCAAAGATCTCGCCTGGAAGGGCCGGCTCAACGCCGACCTGCAACTGGACCTGCCCGCCAGCGGCCCGAACGGTCTGATCAGCATCGACGCCAGCGGCGGTACATTGCGCATGAAGGAGAAGGACCAGTGGCTGGACTTCCCGTACCAGACGCTGAAACTCACCAGCAAACTCACGCCAAAACGTATCGATACGGACCTCAACTTCGTCGGCGGCAAGCTCGGCGAGTTGATGGTTCAGGCGCAGCTCAACCCGTTGCCGAAGAACAAACCGCTAACCGGTTCGTTCCGCTTGAGCGGGCTCGACCTGTCGGTGGCGCGGCCGTTTGTGCCAATGGTCGAGAAAATCACCGGGCGCTTGAATGGCAGTGGCACGATCTCCGGTGGCCTGTTGGCACCGCAGGTTAACGGCAGCCTGTTGCTTAGCGACGGCGAAGTCTCCGGGCCGGAATTGCCGATGGCGCTTCAAGCCTTGCAGCTGCGAGCGGTGATTGCCGGTGAAACCGTGCAATTGAATGGCGACTGGAAAAGCGGCAAGACCGGGCAGGGCACCCTCAACGGCAACATCGCCTGGGGACAGGCGCTGGTGGTGGACCTGGCGCTCAAGGGCTCGCAGCTACCGGTCACCGTCGAGCCGTACGCCAAGCTGGAAGTCGCGCCGGACCTGAAGATCTCGATGAAAGGTGACGAACTGGCAATCGCCGGCAAAGTGCTGGTGCCCAAAGGCGAGATCACCATCCGCGAGTTGCCGCCTTCCACGGTCAAGGTATCCGATGACGTGGTGATCGTTGGCCGGCAGACCGAAGAGGGCAAACCGCCCTTGGCCATGAAGATGGACATTGATGTGGTGGTCGGCGCTGACAAGCTGAGCTTTGCCGGGTTTGGCCTGACCGCTAATGTGCAGGGCCAGGTGCACATCGGCGACAACCTGGACACGCGTGGCGAACTGTGGCTCAACGACGGGCGTTATCGCGCCTACGGTCAGCGCCTGACCGTGCGCCGGGCGCGCTTGTTGTTTGCCGGCCCCCTTGATCAGCCTTACCTGGACATCGAGGCGATTCGCCAGACCGACGATGTGATCGCCGGTATTCGCCTGAGCGGCAGCGCCGAGCAACCGACCACGCAGATCTTCTCCGAACCGTCCATGAGCCAGGAACAGGCGTTGTCCTATCTGGTGTTGGGGCGTCCGCTAAGCAGCAACGGCGAAGACAACAACATGCTTGCCCAGGCAGCGCTCGGCTTGGGTTTGATGGGCAGTTCGGGGGTGACTGGCGGATTGGCCAAAAACCTGGGGATCCAGGATTTCCAACTGGATACCCAGGGCAGCGGCACCACTACCGCCGTCGTGGCCAGTGGCAATATCTCGGAAAAACTCAGCCTGCGTTATGGCGTGGGCGTGTTTGAACCGGCCAACACCATTGCCCTGCGCTACAAGCTGAGCAAGAAGGTCTTCCTCGAAGCGGCAAGCGGCGTGGCGAGTTCGCTGGACATCTTCTACAAGCGGGATTTCTAAGCCCGTTTCCTTCAAAGACACCGAGTTCCGACGATGGCGTCAGTGTGCCCGACGCAAAATACCCGACACCATTGGTCAACTAATTGCTAAGCAACCTAACTATTGCGTTGACATTGGCTGCCTAGGCAGTAACATCTCGTCATACATTCACTGCCTAGGCAGCTAATTGGTGACTCGATGAAACATTTCTCGCCAGATGATTTCCACAATTGCCATCTCGGCCTCCTGCTCGGGCGCGCCGCGCTGCTCAAGGACCGGCTCATTGACACTCACATGGAACCCTATGGCATCACCGCCGCGCAGTTCAAAGTGATGATCATCGTCGCCCAGTTCGGCGTCGATACCCCGGCCGAGCTGTGCCGTCACCTGTCGCTGGACAGCGGTTCGATGACCCGCATGCTCGATCGTCTGGAACAGAAAGGTTTTCTCATCCGCCAACGCTCGGAGGCAGATCGCCGCCAGGTTCAACTGGTGCTGACCGAAGAAGGCCAGGCACTCGCCGACCGTCTGCCGCACATCGGCGCCGACGCGATGAACGAACTGGCCAAGGCCATCACCCCGGATGAATTGAAAACGCTGGAACAAATCCTGAAGAAGATTCTGGTGGCAGCCGGTGACTCGATCACGCTGCTGCGGGTAGGCGACAAATGAGCAGTAAAACCCTGCGTACAGGCCTCAGTCTGGTGCTGGCCGCCATGACCCTGGCCGGTTGCGCCAGCTACAGCGGCCTGACCACCAAAGGCCAAAGCCTCGACGCGAAAACCCTCAAGGCCGGTCAATCCCTCAGTGGCGTAACCCTTTCGCCGGCGGCCTGGCCGAAAGCCGACTGGTGGAAAAGCCTCGGCGACCCACAGCTCGATGGCCTGATCCGCGAAGCCCTGCACGACAGCCCCGACATGCAAATTGCCGACGCCCGCGCGCATCAGGCCAGCGCCGCTGCCTACGCCGCCGACGCCGCGCGCATGCCGACCCTCGATGCTGGTGCCGGCGTCAGCCGTTCGCGACTGTCCCGTGACCAGGACCCGACCGGGCAGGGCGGCACTTACGCCACCGTGCGCAACATTGGCGCCAGTTTCAATTACAACTTCGATCTCTGGGG
Organism: Pseudomonas sp. P4_C8; assembly: GCF_056401975.1. Taxonomy (NCBI): domain Bacteria; kingdom Pseudomonadati; phylum Pseudomonadota; class Gammaproteobacteria; order Pseudomonadales; family Pseudomonadaceae; genus Pseudomonas; species Pseudomonas sp. P4_C8. The sequence goes on from NZ_JBFUIH010000037.1 coordinate 77,544, forward strand.
CGGTCAGCGCGACGCCTGGGAAGCAGCGTTGGGCCAAGCCCGTGCTGCCGAAGTCGATCAACAGGCCGCGCAGTTGACCTTGGCCGCTGACGTCGCGCGCGCCTATAGCGATTTGGGTCAGGCGCACATCGTCTATGACCTGGCTAATGAAGACCTGACACGCACCCGCAAAATGCTCGACTTGAGCCAGCGTCGCCTGAGTTCGGGCATCGACAGCGAGTACCAGCTCCAGCAAACCCAAAGCCTGGAAGCCACGTCCGAGGCCAGCCTGATTGACGCCGAAAAACGCCTGAACAGCGCAAAAATCGCCTTGGCCGTGCTGCTAGGCAAAGGCCCGGATCGCGGCAAAGAAATCGCTCGGCCGAAAATCCTTCAGGCCAGCGCTGTCGCTCTGCCGTCGGTGTTGCCCGCCGAGTTGCTCGGTCGTCGTCCCGACCTGGTGGCCGCACGCTGGCGAGTCGAGGCGGCGAGCAAGAACATCGCCGCCGGCAAAACCCAGTTCTATCCCAACTTGAACCTCAGCGCCGCCGCCGGTGCCGAATCGTTGTTGGGCGACGCAATGTTTGGTTCGGCGAGCCGCTTCTTCAATATCGCCCCCACGATTTCAGTGCCGATTTTCGATGGCGGCCGGCTGCGTGCCGACCTCGATTCGCGAGACGCCGATTACGACCTCGCGGTGGCGCAGTACAACAAAAGCTTGGTGAAAGCGCTCGGTGACGTCAGCGACTCCATTAATCAGTTACGCGATATCGGCCGGCAGATCGGTGCTCAGCAGCACGCTACCGACATTGCCCAGGATTCTTACAACACCGCGCTCCAACGGTACGGTTCCGGCATCGGTAACTACCTGGACGTGCTCAGCATCGAGCAGCAGTTGCTCCAGGCCCAGCGTCAGCTGGCCAATCTGAATGCCGAGCAGATCGACCTGTCGATCCAATTGATGCAAGCGCTGGGCGGCGGTTTTCAGGGAGAAACCCTGACCGCAGCCAACGCAATCCCAGCCACGCAGTACAACTAATTCAAGGTATTGGTCATGGCCACTGTCGATGCACCTCAAGCTCCGGACAACGCGCAAGACACAAACAATCCGCGTAAACGCAAAGTCATGCTGGTCGCGCTGGCGATCCTGGTCGTCCTCGCCGGTGTCGGCGTCTGGGGTTATCACGAACTCTACGGGCGCTGGAAAGAAAGCACCGACGACGCCTACGTCAATGGCAACGTGGTGGAAATCACCCCGCTGGTCACCGGCACCGTGGTCAGCATCGGCGCCGATGACGGTGACCTGGTCCACGAAGGTCAGGTGCTGATCAACTTCGACCCGAACGACGCTGAAGTCGGGCTGCAAAGTGCCCAGGCCAATCTGGCCCGCACCGTGCGTCAGGTCCGCGGTTTGTACAGCAACGTCGACGGCATGAAAGCCCAGGTCAATGCCCAGCAGGCTGAGGTGCAGAAGGCGCAGGACAACTTCAATCGCCGGAAAAACCTCGCCGCAGGTGGCGCGATTTCCCAGGAAGAACTGTCCCACGCTCGCGATGACCTGACCTCGGCGCAAAACGCCTTGGCCAACGCCAAACAGAAATTGAACACCACTAGCGCTTTGGTGGATGACACCGTGGTCTCATCGCACCCGGACGTGATGTCGGCTGCCGCGCAACTGCGTCAGGCCTACCTGAACAACTCGCGCAGCACCTTGATCGCGCCGGTGACCGGTTACGTGGCCAAGCGCTCCGTTCAATTGGGACAACGGGTTCAGCCGGGCACCGCGTTGATGGCGGTGATTCCGCTGGATCAGCTGTGGATCGACGCCAACTTCAAGGAAACCCAACTGCGTGACATGCGTATTGGTCAACCGGTGGACATCCAGGCCGACCTGTACGGCAGCGACGTGAAATTTAGCGGCACCATCGACAGTCTCGGCGCCGGCACCGGCAGCGCGTTTGCCCTGCTGCCCGCGCAAAACGCCACGGGTAACTGGATCAAAATCGTGCAGCGCGTACCCGTGCGGATCCACATAAACGCCGAAGAACTGGCCAAGCATCCATTGCGCGTGGGGCTGTCGACTCAAGTCGATGTGAACCTGCGAGACCAGAGCGGCCCGGTGCTGGCGCAACAGCCGCCGCAAAAGGCCTCGTTCAGCACCAATGTTTATGATCGTCAACTGGCCGAAGCCGACGCGATGATCACCCAATTGATCCATGACAACAGCGCCGCGGTCAGCAAGACCGCGCAACGCTGATTCGCCATCACACCGACCCTGTGGGAGCGAGCCTGCTCCGGGCGGCGTTCCGACGATAGCGGTGGATCAATCAACAAAGATG
>NZ_JBFUIH010000038.1:0-69169 GCF_056401975.1 Pseudomonas sp. P4_C8
AAGCTTCACGCGATTTGAGGCGTTCTTCATAAAGCACCTGGCCCAGAGCGTCTTCGCCTGCGACCTGAAAGACCTGCTTGGCAAGATCGACCGCCACTGTCGTACAGGCCGACACATCGGTTGAAGACAGGGACTGTTTAAGCGTCGTATTCTTTTTCATGGACTCGCCCTCGCTGCCGTTGGCTTCTTAGACTGCCACCGTGGCGCATTGACGCCTCGGCGTGGGCGAGTCCATCCAATTACATTGGTTTGGCGGTGGGTCAGTAGCTATCTCAGAAAACCAGACCCATTCGCCGCTCATAACCAATCCGCCCCTTGTACGCTTCACCCCTGTCGACCCAGCCGAACTTTGTGTAAAGCGCGATAGCCGGCTCATTGTCCGCATCCACCGACAATTCCAGCCCCTTTATTTCCGGAAACGCCTGACGCGCGACCTCGGGTAGCGCTTGCAGGCAGGCTTTGCCATACCCTTTGCCTTGAGCGCGTTGGTCGACTTGTAGCGCATGCAGGGTGGCGCTGTGTTCATCGGCCCAGGCCGGCAGCACCGGCGGGCGCTTGAGCAGCAGGAAAGCCACGGGAACGTCCTCGACCAGCAGCGCAAATCCTTTGACACCGGGGCCGGGTTTGGACAACAGGGAGTGCAACGCTCCGTGAATGTCGCCGCTGAATTTTATTTGTTCTTTGTGAACTTCGATGGCCTCGACCTGCTGGCGCTGGCGCGCGTTCAGGCTTTCGTAAGGCACGAGTCGGGTTGTCACTGGAGTGTCCTTTTTCCAACACGAATGAGCCTCGAATTCTAGCGAGTTTGCGTCGATGGATTATTTTTATTTCAGTTGTCGATTTGGTTTTTTGCCGAACGACTAAGGGTGTCTTCACAACAAAAACCACGGAGAACCACCATGAGCGCTACACACGAAATCCAGACCCTGATCGACACCTATCGCCAGGCCGTCATCTCCAAGGATGTCGAAAGAATCATGGCCCTGTACGCCGAGGACATCGTCTCCTACGACGCGGTCAAGGCCTTGCAATTCCGGGGCAAGGCCGCCTACCGCGCGCATTGGCTGGAGTGCATGGAAATGTGCCAGGGCCCGCATAAGTTTGACTTCGACCATATGAACATCGTGGCGGACGAGCACATCGCCTTCGCCCATTGGCTGGCCCATTGCGGTGGCACCAACGACAAGGGCGAAACCCAGGCCTGCTGGATGCGGGTGACCGCCTGCTACCGCCGCGACGCCGGGCAATGGCGCATCGTCCATGAACACTGGTCGGCCCCGTTCGACATGGTCAGCGGTACCACGATCTTCAATCTGGAGCCCTGATCGTCGGGAATTTCGCCAACGCGTCAATCTGCAGCCATAGTTGATTCGTTCGATTCAGGAGAGCCACATGAAATACCTATGCCTGGTCTACAGCAACGAGCACACCTTGCACTCGCTGCCCGAGAGCCCGAACGACGCCGAGTGCATGGCCTACGCTGAGTCGATTCAGAGTGGTGGCCGCATGCTCGCGGCCGAGGCGCTGGAGTCGGTGCAGACCGCCACCACCGTGCGCATGCGTAACGGCAAGATGTCGATCACCGACGGCCCGTTTGCCGAAACCAAGGAGCAATTGGCCGGCTTCTACCTGATCGATGCCAGGGACCTCAATGAAGCGCTCCAGGTCGCCGGCAACATCCCGGCGGCCCGCGTCGGCTGTGTCGAGGTGCGTCCCGTTCGCCAGTTGAATGCTTGAATGACAACGACCAAAAAGGGGGCCTGCATGAGTCCGCAATCGGCTGAAAGAAAGACTGCCAAACTCCAGTTATCCATCAGTCGCTTGATCGAGGAAACACTGGTCACCGAAGGCATGCCGCACTGATGCCTGGCGCCTCGGTGCAGGCCCGGGTCGAGCAGGTTTACCGCGAAGACTCGCGGCGGATTCTCGCGACGCTGATTCGTTTGCTCGGCGATTTTGACCTCGCCGAAGAGGCCCTGCACGAGGCCTTTTTTGTTGCGGTGGAGCGTTGGCAGCGTGACGGCGTGCCGGATAATCCGCGCACCTGGCTGGTGTCCACCGGGCGCTTCAAGGCGATTGATGTGTTGCGCCGGCGCGCGCGATTTGCCGCGTCCCGGCCGCTGCTGATTGCGCAGGCCGAGGCGCTGGAACAGGTCGAATGGAGTGAAGAAGACGTGGAAGACGATCGCCTGCGCCTGATCTTCACCTGCTGTCACCCGGCACTTGCGGCGGACGCTCAAGTGCCACTGACCTTGCGCGAAGTCTGCGACCTGACCACTGAAGAAATCGCCCGGGCGTTTCTCTCGGCGCCCGCCACTATCGCTCAGCGCATCGTGCGGGCGAAGGCGAAAATTCGTGATGCGAAAATCCCTTATCAAGTGCCGACACTGGCGGAATTGCCCGAGCGCCTCGACAGCGTTTTGCGGGTGATTTACCTGGTGTTCAACGAAGGTTACTCGGCGTCCATCGGTGCTGAAGTGACGCGTGAAGATTTGACGCGCGAGGCGATTCGGCTCGGGCGATTGCTGATGGATTTATTGCCGGAATCGGAGGTGAAAGGGCTGCTGGCGTTGATGTTGCTGCATGAGTCTCGGCGCCGGGCGAGGACGTCGCTTGACGGTGAGTTGATTGTATTGGATGAGCAGGACCGTTCGTTGTGGGACGCCGGGATGATTGCCGAAGGGTGTGCGCTGGTGGAATCGGCGCTGACCACTGGACAGTTCGGGCCGTATGGCCTGCAAGCGGCGATTGCGGCCGTGCATGCCGAAGCGCCCTCGGCGGCGGAAACGGACTGGCAGCAGATCGTCGGTTTGTATGACGTGCTGCTGGCGGCAGTGCCTTCGCCGGTGATCGAGTTGAATCGCGCGGCGGCGATCTCCCGAAGGGATGGGCCGTTGGCGGGGCTGACGTTGGTTGAGGCGATTTTGAATCGGGGCGAATTGCTGGAGTACCACTTGGCCCACTCGGCGCGGGCAGAGTTTTGTCGGCAGTTGGGACGGGTGGAGGAAGCGCGGGCGGCGTATGAACGGGCGCTGGAGCTGACGCAGCAAGTGCCGGAGCGGCGGTTTCTCGAAGCACGGATCAAGGCTTTGGAGTGATGTGATCTGACTGGCCTCATCGCGAGCAGGCTCACTCCTACAGGGTTAGCGCCAATCCTGTAGGAGTGAGCCTGCTCGCGATAAGGGCCGAAGGACCTTCATTCCAGCATCTTGCTCAGCAGCCAACTCCCCGCCGGCCCCGGTGGATGCTGGCGCGACCACAGCGCATCGACAAACACCGGTTTCGGCCAGCCGCGCACCTGAAGTTCCTGCAACGAGCCCTTGCCAAACCGCTCCACCAGCCACCGTGGCAACGGCGCCCAGCCGAATCCTCCCTGGGCCATTTCCAGCAACATCAAATAGCTCGGCGCCGACCAGACGCGACCCTTTGCCCGGCTTTCATACGGATTGACGATGGTTGCCAGACGCAGTTCACGGTGCTGTTGCAGTACGTCCTGATCGATATGATCGAGTGTCGCCAATGGATGCGCAGGGGAGGCGAACAGCGCGATGTCCGTGCGTTCGTCGACGGTCGAACTGACCAGATCCGGCGGATAACTGTCCTGCATTTCAGCGAAGGCCACCTGCGCCCGACCCCGTTGCACCAGTGCAATCAAGTCATCGCATTCGGCAATCAGGCATTCGAGTTCCAGGTCCGGGTAGCGTTGCTCGAACGCACCGAGCGCGACTTCGAAGCGATCGGATTGATAGGTGTCGGAAATCGCCACGGTCAGTTTTGGCTCGACGCCTTGTGACAGCTGGCTGGCGGTGATTTCCAGCCGACTGGTGGCGGCCAGAATCTCCTCGGCCCGTTGCAGCATCACATGCCCGGCCGGGGTCAGGCTGGGTTTGCGGCTGCTGCGGTCGAACAGCACAAGGTTCAAATCGATTTCCAGACTGGCCACCGCCGCGCTGATGGTCGACTGGCTGCGCCCCAATTTGCGCGCCGCTGCGGAAAACGAGCCTTGGGTCGCCGCCTGGACAAAGGCCAGCAACACTTCGTGAGAGGCCATGAACTATCGCCTTGATCGATGGTTATTGGTTATGAAGTATCGGTGTGGCGAGGGATCATGGCAACCACAGTCACTCAGAGGAGTCTGGCCATGAGCGTCAAAAAATCCATCACTGAACGTATTTTCCAGGCCGTCGGTTTCGAACTGCTGGCCATCCTGATCTGTACCCCGTTGCTGGCCTGGATCATGGACAAACCGATGCTCGACATGGGCGTCGTCACCATGGCCATCGCGGCCCTGGCCCTGGCCTGGAACGTGGTTTTCAACGGCTTGTTCGACCGCGTGCTCAAGCGCTACGAGATGGCTCACACCGCGTGGGTCCGGGTTATCCATGCGTTGCTGTTTGAGGGTGGTCTGGTCGCGGTCGGTGTGCCGCTGATTGCCTGGTGGCTGAAGATCGGCCTGTGGGAAGCGTTCCTGCTCGACATCGGTGTGCTGCTGTTTTTCCTGCCGTACACGTACATCTACCACTGGGTATACGACGTGGTGCGGGAGCGGATGGTGACGCGCGCTGTTTGCGAAGGATGAACGTGTTGAGCGGGCTGATGATCAGCCCGCGGTTTTCAATTTCCTGTGTCGGGCCGATCAGAACAGTTGGGTGAATAACCAGTACAAGCTGCCCGACAGCAGGATCGCCGCCGGCAAGGTCAGCACCCAGGCCATCAGCAAGTTACGGATGGTCGTCATTTGTAAACCGCCACCGTTGGCAACCATGGTCCCGGCCACACCCGACGACAACACGTGGGTGGTCGACACCGGCAGGCCGAACATATCCGCTGCGCCAATCGTCAACATGGCCACGGTTTCCGCCGAGGCCCCCTGAGCGTAGGTCAGGTGGGATTTGCCAATCTTCTCGCCGACCGTTACCACGATGCGCTTCCAGCCCACCATGGTGCCCAAGCCGAGCGCAATCGCCACGGCGATCTTGACCCACAGCGGAATAAACCGCGTGGAGTTATCGATCTGCTGTTTGAACAATTGCAGCTTGGCACTGGTGTCGGCGTCGAAGTTGCCGACCTTGTTCTTGTCCATCAGGCGAATGGTTTCGCTGGTCAGGTACATGTCGTTACGCACGTTACCCACGGCCTCGGCCGGTACTTGGGACAGCGAGCCGTAACCCTTGACCTGAGCGCCGATGCTACCGGTGAGGGCGGCGAGCGCCGGCACCAGTTGCGGCGTCGCTTCCTTGCTGCGCACGTAGTCAGACAGCACCGGACGCGGGTCGGCCGGGGCCAGTTGCGGCGCAGCCTTGACCAGCGCTTGCTGGGTCACCTCGGCCACCGCCGCAAATTGCAGCGCCTGGTCGGCCGGCATGGCGCGGTTCAGCGCGTAGGCCATGGGCAGTGTGCCGACCAGAATCAACATGATCAGGCCCATGCCTTTCTGGCCATCGTTGGAGCCGTGGGCAAACGACACGCCGGTGCAGGTCACAATCAACATGCCGCGAATCCACCACGGTGGCGGGGTGTTACCTTCGGGGGCCTTGTACAGCGAGCGATTCTTGACGAATGCGCGCAGGGCCAGCAACAGCAAGGCGGCGAAACCAAAACCGACCAGCGGCGAGAGCAGCAACGCATAACCGATCTTGGTTGCCTGTGCCCAGTCCACACCGCTGGTGCCGTCACGGCCGTGCATCAGGGCATTGGCTACGCCGACGCCGATGATCGAGCCGATCAGCGTGTGCGAAGACGAGGCCGGCAAGCCCAGCCACCAGGTGCCGAGGTTCCACAGGATCGCGGCGATCAACAGGGCGAAGATCATGGCGAAACCGGCGGAGGAGCCGACTTGCAGAATCAGTTCCACCGGCAACAGGGCAATGATGCCGAACGCCACCGCGCCGCTGGACAGCAGCACGCCGAGGAAGTTGAAGAACCCGGACCAGGCCACCGCGAAATTCGGCGGCATCGAGTTGGTGTAGATCACCGTCGCCACGGCGTTGGCGGTGTCGTGGAAACCGTTGACGAACTCAAAGCCGAGGGCGATCAGCAGCGCCACGCCCAGCAGCAAATACGGGGTCCAGGTGGTCACCACGGTGCCGATTTCTTTCACGTCGCGCATCAGGCTATAAGCGGTGAACAGCAAGCCGATGGCCAGCACGCCGAAAAAAATCACCAGCGTGAACGCGCTGTGTTTTTTGTCGAACTGTGGCCTGGCGCTGCTGGCGGGTGCCTGAGCTTTGGCGGGGAAGGAAGCAGAAGCCATCACGAACAATCCTGAGGAGGGGGGAATGTCAGTGATGGTCGTTCCTATTTGTTACAGGGGGACTGCTCCAAGTCAGGGTTTTGGGTTTTTCGTTGTCCGCTGATCTGAACCCGGCATCCTTGGGTTGAAATAGGGAGCATCACCTAATGTGGGTGTGCTCAATAATCCTGGCGCTTACGAAAGGCCCAACGTCCCGCAATCACGGTAAACGTTGCGACCAGTGCCACCAGAATCCAGAACCCCTGCGGGTCACCCGACAGCGGCACCCCGCCGACATTCATGCCGAAGAAACCGGCAATGATGTTGATCGGCAGCGCCAACACCGTCACCACCGTCAGGGTGAACAAGGTGCGGTTGCTCTGCTCATTGAGGTTGGCGGCGATTTCTTCCTGCAACAGTTTGATCCGCTCACCCAGCGCCGTGAGGTCGTTGATGATCAACGCAAACTCCTCGGTGGACTTGCGCAGTTCCTTGACGTCCTCCTTCTGCAGCCATTGCGGCGGACGATTGAGCAGGCGCAGCAACGAACCCGGCTCCAGCGCCAATAGGCGTTGCAGACGCACCAGCACTCGACGGTTGGCGCCCAGTTCGGCACGGTTGGTCGACAGTCGCGACGACAACAACTCATCTTCGATCTGATCGACGCTCTGGCTGGTCTTGCGCACGATTTGCGTCAGCACTTCGCCCTGATCGCGTAGCAGATGCACGAGCAACTCCAGCGGCGAGCGAAAACATTCACCGGCCTTCACCGAAGAGCGCAGCTTGTCCACCGAGTGCAGCGGTTGCAGGCGCGCGCTGATGATCAGCCGACTGCGGGCGCACACCCACAGCGTCGAGACATCCGAGGAGATCATGCTGCTGAGGTTGAACACCACATCGTTGACCACCGCCAGCAAGGCCGAATCCACATGCTCGATGCGCGTCGAGCGCGAGCCTTCGTGCAACGCTTCGAAAAACTCGTCCGGCAACTCCAGGTGACTCTTCATCCAGCGCTCGCACGCGGCGTGGGCCAAGTTCAAATGCAGCCAGAGGAATTCGTCGCTGTCGTCGGGTTGTTGCAGGTATTGCAACGCCCTGGCGGAATCAATCTCCCGACCGCGTTCACCGGGGCGAAAAACGAAACCGTACAGCAGGCCAAACAGGTCCGTATCGCGATGGCTTTGGTCGATGCTGTGGTTCATGAGTGCTCGCAAGGGAGGCGCCTGTCGCGGGTTTTACAGGTTCACTTGAGCGGCATCATTGCAAGGATTTTTGACGGTTTTGTGACAGGTTGATGGCGGTGATACAGCGGTTCTACTGACGGCTGCGTGATCCGCTTACTCGGGGCTGCCTGTCATGCGCAGAGAGATGCAAAAAAGCCGCACGATTGGTAAATCGTGCGGCTATTGAGGTGTGTATCAAGTGTCCAGTTTGTTGCTCAGGACTTTGCCTGTAGTGGCATCGAAGTCCACATCAAATTCTTTGCCATCCGGGGTGCGCAGCTCCACTTCATATTCGAAACCGTTGAAGTGGTTGTCCAGATCGGTGTCGGTGATGGTGGCCCCAGGATGCAGTTTCAGCGCTGCCTGGTTCATTTCTTCCAGTGGCTTGATCGTGCCGCTCTTGACCAGCTCAGGGATCTGATCGACGCGAACATCCGCCTGGGCCAGGCCGGCGGTGAGGGTCAGGGCAGCGGCGGTGAACAGGGCAGTCAGGGTTTTCATGAGGTTCTTTCCTTGGATTGATCTGTTTAAGTGGGGCCAGATTAGCGGTGGCAACTTAATTCATCCTTAATTCCCGAAAGCCATCTCTGGCAAGCCCGCTCCTGTAGGAGCATGGCTTGCCAGCGATGGCCGCACCCCGGTCCCGAATCAATACCCATTATTCTGCAGCAACTGCGCAACAGTCCCCGCTGCCGGCCGCTTATAAAACTTCAACAACTCACTGGCCCGATTGGTAAAAATCCCATCCACCCCAGCCTCCATCACCTTCTGGTAATCCACCGCATCATCAATGGTGTACACATGCACCAACAAACCCTGATCGTGGGTGAATTGGTTCATCCACGGTTTCACCAGGTCCGAATAGCTCTGATCGCCGCCCTGGCTCAGCGCGGCGGAAGGGCCGGTGCCGATGGCGCCTTGGGCCTTGGCGTACTCGACCCATTGCTGGAATTCGGCTTTGTCTTTCGGCTCTTGTTTGGCGTAGTAGGTGGCTTTGTCCTTGTCGCCGGACTCGGCGAACGTCACCTTGGATTGCGGCTCAATGCTGCCTTCGCCGACCCACAACAGCAGGACCTTCGGCACTTTCGGCATTTCTTGTTGCAGTAGTTCTAGGCTGCTTTTTTCGAAGGTTTGCAGCACCACTTTGCCTTTGCCCTGACCAACCGCCAGATCACTCTTCGCCAGTTTCGAACCGGCCGGGCTCAGCCAGCCACGGTCCTGCAACTTGTCCTTGAGGTTGCGCTCGATGCCGGGGAATTGCTTCGGCTCCTTGGTCTCGATGTACAAGCCTGGCTTGTGCAGCGGGTTGCCTTGGGCAATGTCGATGATTTCGTCCAGGGTCAGGATTTTCAGACCCGCGTAGGAAGGGCGTGCGCGATCCGGGTAAGCCGTGTTGAACCAACTGCCGGCGTCGAGGGTTTTGAGCTCGGCGATTGTGAATTCGTTGGCCAGGCTGTCCTTGCGATCAGGGAACTTGCTGGCAACGTCGGTTGTGCGTTGCAGGTTGTTGTCGTGCAGGGCAAACAGCACGCCGTCCTTGCTGCGTTGCAAGTCCATCTCCAGATAATCGGCGCCAAGGTCGCGGGCCAGTTTGTAGGCGGCGGCGGTGGATTCCGGTGCATCGAAAGAGGCGCCGCGGTGGGCGATCACCGCCGGGTGCGGAATGCCCAAACGGCTGGCCAGAGCGTTCGGGGCCGGCTCGTTGGCGGCTTGTGCCTGGCCGAGGCCGAGCATCAGGCTCAGCAGCAGGGCGCTTTTGGTGAAGGTAACCGGCATGTCGAGATCCTTTCGCAGAGAGATTTTCAAAGACGTCTCTTTTAACAACTGAGCGTTACCAGCGCTATCGCCAGACCGACATAAACATGTTTAAAGCAGTTTTTTTCAGCGCAGTTGTGCGCTGCTTTGCAGTACTCTTGGTCACGGCAGTTTCCCCGGCAGAGGGAAACCCGCGTCGTTTCCCTTGCGTGTAAACCATCGATCACCGGTCGTTAACGACCTTTTGTGAGGTTTATATGCGCATCACTTCCGAGCTCATCTGCCAGGCCGCCGACCAACTCAACGGCTTTGTCGGCCTCAATCGCAAGACTGGCCATTACATCGTTCGATTCAGCGAAGACGCGTTCGGCATGGACGTGGCCGATGACGGCATTATTCCGGTCAGTGAGTTTGTCTGGGCGCCGGGGCCGGAACAGGCCATGACGCTCAAGCGCGAGATGATTCAGTTGCTGTTGGATCAGAACATTGATGAGCGGATCAACATTACCGAGCCGTTGCGGGTGTATATGCAGCGGCGGGAAGTGCCGGAGATAGCGGCGGTCAGGAGTCTTGTGCGGGGTTGATGGATTTGGGGTGACTGTTTGGCCGCCTTCGCTGGCAAGCCAGCTCCTACATTGGTTTTGTGTACGACGCAGAACCCATGTAGGAGCTGGCTTGCCAGCGAAGGCGGCCGAAAGGACACCGCAATTTTCACAGCTGAAACCGATAATCCCGCTCAACCTTGCAAACCCGCGTATGACACGCCGAATACCAGGTCGAGCGCCCACGCTCACGAATCTCACTGTGCTCGGGATGATGTTTCCACGCCAGAATCGCCGCTTCACTGGCCCAATACGAAACCGTAATCCCGAGCCCATCCTCACCCCGGGCCGACTCCACGCCCAAAAAGCCCGGCTGTTCACGGGCCAGTTCCACCATGCGCGTAGCGGCCTCGGCGTAACCCTGATCACCTTCAGTGCGCAAAGACGTAAAAATCACTGCGTAGTAAGGCGTCGTCGCGATCATGTTGTCTGCCTCACGCAAGCCTTGATGAAGGCGCGGACCAGCGGCGGCAGAATGCCTTTGAGCGCTACGCGTTCCGGCTGGAATAGCGTGGCGACGAAGAACGGATGACCTTTGAGCTCCACCGCCCGCAAATCCCCCTGCGAATCATGGCCAACGGCGCACAGCTGTTGGGTCAATAACTCACGTTTGAACGCGGGGTTCACACCGAAGCGGCAGCGATATCCTTCGCTTATTTCAGTCGTTTCGTACGCGTTGGCGATCAACGAGTCTTCTAGCAGGTGAATGCTGTCGACGGCTTCCACCAGCGAGCAGGCCAGCGGCGTCAGGAGCGCACGCGCGGCATCAGGATGTGTTTCGCCATGTTCGGCATCTTCCCAACCCAAAACATGTCGGGCGAACTCCAATACCGCATGTTGAAACCCGCCACAGGTGCCGAGGAACGGTCGCTGCTGCTCCCGGGAAAAACGGATCGCCCGCAACGCACCGTCCATGTCGCGGTAAGGGCTGGCGGGCACGCACCATAAACCGTCGAAGTCCTCCAGCGCTGCATCCGTGTTGATGTGGTCGGTGGCCAACCATTGGAATTGCACGTTCAGGTTCAGCTGTTCGGCGGCCATGCCGAGGGCGACGGGAATGGCTTGATGGGCGGTGACTTGAGGGTCGAAGTCACCGATCAGGGCGATGCGGATGGCGCTGGTTTCCATGAGTGATCTCGATGCTTGTTGATTCCTGGTACCCACTATAGATTGGCGTTCACGCAATCAATATTGGCGTTATCCCAAGTGATCAATGCAGCTACGCACTATCGGCTCGACTATCCCGACCTGGCCCTGATTCTCGCTTTGGTGCGCGGCGGCTCTCTGGCCCGGGCATCGAGCTTGTTGAAAGTCGACGTTTCCACGGTGTTTCGTGCCGTCCGCCGACTGGAAGCGGCACTGGGTCAGCAACTGTTCGAAAAGAGCCGCGCCGGCTACTTGCCGACCACGCTCGCGCAAACCCTGGCCGAGCAGGCCGAACGCGCGGAACAAGCGTTGGACGCAGCGCGAATTGGTGTGGAACAGGGCGGGGAAGTGATCAGCGGCACCGTGCGCCTGACTTGTACGGACTCGGTCCTGCAAGGCTTACTATTGCCGGCGCTGGCGCAGTTCATGCCGTCATACCCGGCGCTGACCATTGAGTTGAGCACCTCCAACGACTTCGCCAACCTCAGCCGCCGCGATGCCGACATCGCTTTGCGCCTCACTCGTACACCGCCAGAGCACTTGGTCGGTCGACGTCTGGCGGATATTTCCTATCGGGTGTGTGCCAGCGCGGGGTACCTGAACCCTGTTGACCCTGAAGACCTGGCCTCGCTGACCTGGATCGCCCCCGACGATTTTCTCCCCGACCATCCCACCGTCGCCTGGCGGCGTCAGCACTTGCCGGGCGTCACACCGGCCTATCGCTGCAACAGCATGCTGTCGGTGACCGAGCTGGTGCGAGCTGGGTTAGGGGTCGCGGCCTTGCCGGATTTTTTGATCGGCGATACGTTGCAGCCGCTGACCGGTCCGTTGCACGGTTACGACACCGCGCTTTGGTTGCTGACCCGCCCGGACTGCCGTGCGTTGTGTTCGGTGGTGACACTGTTTGATGAGTTGGGGCGGGCACTGCGATTGCCCTGAGCGAATGCTAAGGCTTTGGTGGTTCTTTGCGCACGAAGTGCTGATGCATTTCCGAGGTCAGGTTTTCAATGCGTTCGGTGAGGGTCTTGGTCATCTCGGTGAGCCGGGTGTTCTGTTCGAGCAATTCCATCAGTTGCGCGGTGTTTTTTGCGGCTTCGGCCTGACGTTCGCTGTTGGCCACGGCGATGGCCTCACGGTGCTGCGCATCGGCTTCCGACTGCGCTTTGTCGCGCGCCGCCTGACGGGTCTGGGCCAGCAGAATCAGCGGCGCGGCGTAAGCCGATTGCAGGCTGAACGCCAAGTTGAGCAGGATGAACGGGTAGACGTCGAAATGGGTCACGCCAAAGATATTGAGACACACCCAGAGCACCACGATCAGCGTCTGCGCGCCGAGAAAGGTCGGCGTGCCAAAGAACCGCGCGAAGGCTTCGGCGCGCAGGGCAAATTTGTCGTTGCCGAAGGTGGGTGCCAGGTGGGCGTGAGGGCGGTGAAAGCGCAGGTGGTCGACAGGGGCGGTGGACGTGGTTTCGGTGGTCGGGGTGGTCATGATGCTCTCTGCATGGCGCTGGGACTGAGGCTCACTATAGCCCCAGCGCCAGTTTCATTCTGAAACACATTGCACTGACTTATTCAGAGCTGACCGATGAAGGGTAAGCGGCGGAAATTGTCACTTTTCGCAGACTTGATAACAGGCCAGGAACATATCCAGCGCCGACTCCACCACGGTGGTCTGCATCTCCGGTGACAGGCCCGGCAGCCCCATGGAAATCTGCGGCCAGAACGCAAAGGACTTGAGCATTCCCTGGACCTGTTGGGCGGCAAAGGCGGGATCGACCGGTTTCAATCGACCGTCCAACTGAGCCGCGCGGATCCATACGGTCAGGTCCTCCTCACGCTCGCCCATTCTGGCGACCATGTTCTGCGCGCGCTCGGGAGAATGGATGGTGGCGGCGATGGCCACCCGCGCCAGATCGAGAAAATTGTCATCGCCGAGCATCTGCAATTTCGCCTGAAACATCAGGCGCATCTGATCGCGCAGAGGCAGGTCAGGTCGGTAGGACGTTTCTTGTACTGCCGTCAGCCGTGTCCAAAGTTGATTGAGTATTTCGGCAAACAACTCTTCCTTGCTCGGGAAGTGGTTGTACACCGTGCGCTTCGACACGCCGGCGGTGGCCGCAATCTTGTCCATGCTGGTGATGTCGAAACCGTTGGCACGGAACTCGGCAATCGCCGCTTGAATAATGGCTTCGCGTTTTCGGTCGGTGAGGCGCTGTGGAGCTGTCATAAGTACGCTTCGGCAGGAGGCAGAGGAAAATTACACTCGGTAGTTTACTTGTGATCGGCTTTGATGCAACCTAGAAACTACACTGTGCAGTGTAATGTTATGTTAATCCTGCACAGCGAAAAATAGATCGTCCGGCTGATGCGTGCGTGCTTTGGCCATTTATCGTCCCACCGTGAAAAACCGCAAATTTGCGGTTTTTCTGGAGTCACTCAGTCATGGCCACTTCAACTTCCTCTACGGATAACACCCCTTTGCCTGAAGCTTCCCGTCAGGCAGAAGGGCACTTTCGAAACCATACCCCCGTGCAGCGCGAAGGCGTGCGCAAAATGTTGCGCATCATGTGGAACATGATCTTCCACAAACCACGCAACACCCGCCCGACCGCCCCGGTGCCGGTACAAACACTGACCCAGGCGGCATTGATCGCAGCGCCCAACCACAGCGTTTACCGCCTCGGCCATTCCACCTTACTGCTGAAACTGCGGGACAAATTCTGGATCACCGACCCGGTCTTCGCCGAGCGTGCCTCCCCGGTGCAATGGGCCGGCCCCAAGCGTTTCCACCAGCCGCCGATCAGCCTGGAAGAATTGCCGCCGATTGAAGCGGTGATCCTGTCCCATGATCACTACGACCACCTCGATTATCACGCGGTGCTCAAACTGGCAGACAAGGCCAAGTATTTCCTCACCCCGCTGGGTGTCGGCGACACACTGATCAAGTGGGGCGTCGATGCCAGCAAAGTGCGCCAACTCGATTGGTGGCAGGGCACTGATGTTGATGGCATCCAGTTCATCGCCACCCCGTCGCAACACTTTTCCGGCCGTGGTTTGTTCGACGGCAACAGCACGCTTTGGGCGTCCTGGGTGATGATCGACGGCGACACGCGGATCTTCTTCAGCGGCGACAGTGGCTACTTCGATGGCTTCAAACGCATCGGCGAACAGTACGGCCCCTTCGACCTGACGCTGATGGAAACCGGCGCCTACAACGTTGAGTGGCCCCACGTTCACATGCAGCCGGAGCAAACCCTGCAAGCGCACATCGACCTCAAGGGCCGTTGGTTATTGCCGATTCACAACGGCACCTTCGATTTGTCGATGCACGCCTGGTTCGAGCCCTTCGACCGCATTCTGGCGTTGGCCTGGGAACGCAATGTGTCGATCACCACACCGCAAATGGGTGAGGCGTTCAACGTGATGTACCCGCAACGCGGAAGAGCGTGGTGGCTAGGGATGGAAAGTGAAACCGATCAGGTCACAGCGCAGAACGCTTGATGTCTGATTGCCGGGCCGAAGGAAGCGGCCCGAGCTCTACATCCCGACTAGCTCCGCGTATCGAGCAGCAGACTCAGATATTCCGAGATCTTCGCCACGGTCAAATCGCGAAATTTTCCACGGAGCATTTCATTCAGCTCCTCCTCAGACAGCCCGAGCTTTTGCGCCGCCTCAGTCTTATCCAATCGACCGGTTTCAAGGAGTATCCCAATCTTCATCACGTACTCGGATTTGGCCCGCATTTCACCTGCATCGGGATATCCGAGCGCCTCATAAACGCAGTTGTCACTTCCATCGACATCAATCATCCGCTGACACCTCACTCCACCATCGCATAATCCGCCCGCCCAACCGGGTTCGGCGTCGACCCTTTCACATTCATCCCTCGACCCGGCGCAAACCCCGGGAAAAACACCAACCCCTGCGCCTCAAAGCAATAAGCCAACGCCAACCGGGTGACATCCAGCACATCGCGCTTAGCCTCGAATCGCTCGATGGCCTCTACCGAAACCCCGGATTCCCGAGCCAGCTCATCAACACTCCAGCCCAGCATCGCTCGAGCTTGGGCGCAGTGGGCCGGGGTGAATTGGAAGAGGGCGATACGTTCCAGGGTGATTTTCATCGCATGAGAGGCCATGGTGTTCTCCGGGCTCGAGAGTGCTGATTCAAAATGTACTGTGTTTTTGTACAGTTGTTTTGCGCCCGGATCAAACTCATTTTTTGATTTGTTCTATTTCGAGGCTTGCATCCAGACGGACGGTGGCTGCCCCAGTACGCGACGAAACATGGTCGAGAACGCCGCTGGGCTGACATAACCGAAATCCAGCGCGATGCGCGTTACCGCAGTCCCCGACGCCAACCGCGCCAGGGCCAGCACCACGCACGCTCGCTGCCGCCATTGGCTGAAACTCAGGTCGGTTTGTTGTCGAAACAATCGATTAAACGTTCGCAAGCTGATGTGCAATTGATCGGCCCAGTCCTGCGGCGGCTGGTGAGCATTCGGTTGCCGGAGAAACGCCTGACACAACCCCAGCAACCGCGTATCCACGGGCAGCGGAATGTGCAACGGCAGGTGAGTGCTGCGCGCCAGTTCGTGCAGCAGCAAATCGATCAGGGCACCGTCACGCCCGGCCTCGTCATACGCCAGCGGGATCTCCACCGCCTCCATCAACAAATGCCGCATCAACGGCGACACACTGATCACTTGGCAGCGATCCCCCAGATCAACCGCCGCCGGTTCGATATACACACTGCGCGTACTCACCCCGAGCATCAGCACCTCATGCGCCATGCCCGGCGGAATCCACACCGCCCGCTGTGGCGGCACCACCCAATTGCCGTCATGCGTGCTGACCTGCATCACCCCGGTGGCGCCATACAACAACTGCGCCCGCCGGTGTGTATGACGAGGCAACAAATGGCCGTGGGAATAATCCGTCCCGATCGCCACCACCGGGCGAGGCGTGTCATCCAGCAGATCAATCGGAACATTGCGCATATGGCGGCTTCCAGCAGTTGGCGTAAACGCGAACATTATTGGCTGAGTTGCTGAAGCAGGCCAAGACGCATCGCTCTATCGTCGACCGCTCCCAACCAATGGACGACACGCAATGTTCTATTTCCTGCTGGCACTCTTTGGCTGCATGACCGGTATCACGGCGGTGCTGTTTGGCTTCGGCGGCGGCTTCGTCGTCGTGCCATTGCTCTACCGCATGCTCACCGCCAGCCATGGCGTCGATGACCCCGTCGGGCAAGCGGCGATGCACATTGCGGTGGCGACTTCGACCTGCGTGATGATCGTCAACGCGCTGATCGCCACCGGCAAACACCGGCGTGCCGGGAACCTCATTCGCCATTACCTGTGGCCGTTGGGCGGGTTTATCGGGGTGGGCGCTATCGTCGGTGCCATGGCGGCGATGTGGGTGAGTGGCGAGGTGATTCGTTATGCGTTCATCGCGTACCTGGGCGTGACCATTGTGGATTGCCTGTTCCGGCGTGGTTTTCTTACGCAGTCTGACGCTGGAGTCCCACGCCGATTGGGGAGGGCGGAAGTGTCTGGTGGTGGCGTAGGAATTGGCGCTATCGCGACGTTTCTCGGCGTGGGTGGCAGCGTCATGACTGTGCCGCTGTTGCGGCGTTGCGGGTTGAGCATGAGTCAGGCGACGTCCATGGCCAATCCGTTGAGCTTGCCGGTCGCGGTGGCCGGGACGGTGACTTACGTGGCCATGGCGGGATTCAGCGAATTTGACTTGGGGGCGTGGTTTATCGGCTATGTGGATCTGCTGGCGTTTGCGGTTTTGACGATGGGATCGTTGCTGGGGATTCGATTGGCCACACCTTGGATCGGGCGGATTCCGGATCGATTACACGCTGGGATCTATATTGGATTGTTGGTTATCGTGATGCTGAGCCTATCGTTGCCGTAAGTTGTCGCACGGCATTGCTCAAAATCTAGTACAGGAGGGGGCCATGTCGATATCCGAAAGTGACTGGAAGAAATACAAAGAACTCTACGAACTGGCGCTGGATCGCTTCTGCCAAGGCGTTCTTGTTGATGCCCAGACTATCGCGCAAAACGATGCTCTATCAGCTCATGCGCGATATCTTACGCTCTACCGCCTCATGCGAAATCGGGACAAGGACCTAGCGATGGCATTCGACGGACTTCGACGCTCAGAAGCATCGTTATCTTTAAGGTTGATGATTGCGTATGACTTGCTCAGTGATGAGGAATTGTCGGGGTTGAGTGAGGAGTTCCGTGAAAGAGTTTCTGACGCCGTTCGCCAGCCTTATGAAATTGAATGGGTTAAGGACTGAAAGCATTTTTCTAGCATCTAAACAGAGAATCAGGATGTTGATCTTTAACTGCACCGAAGCGGCCAGCAACTTCTTCAGCCGTGTGCACAAGGGTAAGAAAATCACTCCGGTGGAAAAACCGCCATCACCGGTTATCGAGGATGATGAGGCAGTCGAGTTCACCGAACAGTGGCTGGTCCACGCCATCACCGTCCAACGCAAGCACGTGTTATTTGTCATCCATGTGCAAACCCGTTATTGCATGATTTTCGCGGACGCGAAAAAAGCGGATATCGAAGGTTTCGTTCAACGTTTTACCGAACGCTGGATAAACGGCTTGATCCGCCATGCAGGGCAGCACGACATCCTTCGCTGGATCGATGACGAGCCGATGATGGACCGTTTCCAGGAGAGTTGCCGCGAATACGTGTTTTACAAACGCGGTCATCGCGGAGCGCAAAAACACCTCAATGACATCGCCTGGGTATTTGAGGACTGTGCCGCCGAATGGGGCACTTTGCCCTCGGACGAGTTCTCGGCTGCGCGCTTCGATGGCGATATGAACGACACCCCGAGGAGTAGCAAAGGGCACAAGGACTATTACTACCCCGACGAGGAAATGATTGCTCACTGGTTGCGCCGTTATGGTGGCTTGGATGAGCCGGCAGTCGAGGCGGCCTGTGAGCGGCGCATGGAAGTGAAACGGGAGATATGGGCACTCGAAACGCAGCTTAATGCCGAAGCGCAATGAGCCGTCGCAGTAGCACCGTGGCCCGGTCTACTAACCCTGCAACCCCGGCGCTTCTCGAATAATGAAGTGATCCAGGTTCTCGATATTCGCACTGAACACCCCGAACGTCTGCTCGGGGTTTTTCTTGCTCGGCACCTGCTTCAACTCCGGCGTCACGCCATAAAAGAAGCAATACAAATTCTTCCCGCTCTCGATGGCGTGCTTGATCTCTTCCAGAAACGCTTTGCGCTTGCGGTAGTTGTCGATCAGTTTCTTGCTCAAGTAAACATTGACCGAATAAGGCTTCTTCTTCGCCTCATCCGCCTGCTTGAACCAGACCTTCTGTTCGAAATCGATGCGAAAGCTCTGGGTGTAATCCTTGATCTCCTTGATCTTGCCCCAGTAAATCAGCCCCTTGTTGTCTTGCAAGTACTCGATCTTCTTGAAGAACGACCCGTACGGCGCCGTGTGCTCACCAATCTTCAGCGGCATGCGCTTGAGCAGCTCCTTGTCCTCGAAGTTCGACACAAAACACTCCACAGGATGGGCGAAGACGCTGGTCTTGTCCGGCGCTGATTCTTGGCTCGTGTGCTCTGCCTGGCTGTCCGCCGGCGTTGTTTTTGGGACATCCTGCATTACATCCGCTGCGACCTCAGGGTTCGACGCCTTACGCACATACTGACGCCGAGTCAGCAACAACTCCGACGGGAAGTGCTCCTCGCGGCTGTCATCCGTTTCCGCACCATCCGCGTCCACACCGGACACCGACGCCTTGAGGCTGACATAAGGACAATCCGCCACATGCCGGGTGCTGGGCGTGTTCTTGAAGTGCGGGGTGCGGACGTAATTTACGTTTTTGGCGTTGAACGTCGTCAACACATTCGCCGCATCGAACGCTAAACGGCAGGCGTCGTTGGGGCACTGGAAGTGCTCTTTGGCGGAATCGAACGCCATGGTTTCGTCGAAATTCAAATCGCGTACGTCATAGATCGACAGCTTGTCGTCGAGGCTGAGGCAGTAGGCGAGGTCGAATTTCATGACGGGCTCGGGTCCTTGAGTGGGGAAGGGTATTAATAGCGGGAGGCGGGGCGGGTTGCACTGACTGTTTTCAACACACCGAAAAATCTGCGGCAACACACCAAACCTTGTAGGAGTGAGCCTGCTCGCGATTCCCAGCACCAACTCGGTCTAAATTCCTCGTGCTGACCCAGTGGCAACACAACTCACCGTGGCGAGGGAGCTTGCTCCCGCTGGGCTGCGCAGCAGCCCCAAAACAGGCAAACGCGGTCAGTCGGACAGATCGCAGAGGTGGTGACGAAAGATTTACTCCTCTTCTAGCCGTGCCACTTTCTTATAAAGCGAAGCAGTGAATTCCACCCTGTCGCTCGAGTGGTGACAACGTTGATGACAGTTTGGACACAGCGCCACAACATTGGACGGAAGATCCGAACCATCTTGCGACAGATGCTTTACGTGATGCACTTCAAGAAAGGGGTGACCATCCTTTTCAAACGGAGCGGGGTTGCCACAGCCTTCGCATTTGCCTTCAGCCTGCTGACGAACCCAAGCCCTCAACTCGGGATCACGAAAGTAAGACTTTCTGTTGGACTCAGTCTGTATGGGATTTTTTATCCCTTTGGGGACATAAAGAAATGGTTGCCGCTCAAGTTTGGCCGCTCGTTTCTCCAGTGTTGCTTCGTCCGCTGTCGGAACAAAATCCTCAGGTGTCAAAATGCTGGAAGCGTCGAGCGCCCTACGAATGCTACGTGCAACATTAGCGCCGACATTTTTGGCAGGTTTGTATCCTTCAATGCGATTTCGACTCAGTTCGACCAGAACGGTAGATATGTTCTGCATCCGAAATTCGACAGAGCCTTTAGTCCGACCGGCTAAGGGGCCCTCTCGCAGGATACGATTCTCCTCAGTCTTGACGAATTTTTGACCGGCCTGCTCGCGTGACAGCATATTGAGATAGGCGTCGACCGCAGCCTGAATCTCCGCATCACTCCAATCGCTGTTGCTTTTTTTCGTGTCCATACAATCGCCGAGGGTTGAAAACCCTCGGACGATACTGAGTGGCCATTACCGATGTCTACGAAAACTCCTACAAAAAATAGCGACGAATCTCGCAATCGATCCTACAAGCGAGTCAACTAACCCATCGAGTGATTCGACGACTGAAACACCTGCGCCACTCTTCGCCACCAAGGCTTAACCACTGTCGTCCGTCGTTGCGGCTGATCGTGCAGCAGGTAAGGCATGTCCCGGAGCCGAATCCAACCTTCATCCTGCCACTGCAGCAAACTCAACGACATTTCCGGCCAATCCAACAAACTCAGCATAGGGCGATCTGAATGTCCCGAATGTTCTGCGTCGCGCAAGGCCGGCACCACCTGATGAGTCAACCACTCACGCAACAATCGATTCCCCGGAACGTAGTGATACACCAGCAATGCATACACGCCGGATTCGCTGAGCATCAGTTGCTTGTCGGGTTGCCGGAAATACTCAATCCCCAAAACGCGACGCTGATCCTTGTCGAGTTTGTTGACCATGCGTTCGCTCAGATGGATACCCATCAAACGACCGATATCGCGGGCGCAAAACCAGGGCTGGTTTTCAAGAAGGAGGGCGTGGAGAGGGAGATTGTGACGAGAGAAAACTGTTACAGAAAAAGGATCGGACATAACCATGACCTCTACGTTTAGATTTTGGAGGGCCTGACCCCAACGTAGAGTGGACTTAAGAAATCCCAACGAGCAGTGCAATCACTCAGACGATCTATGAATCACCAAGGGTAATTCCGAGTCTATGTAATCGACCATGCTTTCTACGTTGGGTGTTTCTTAGGCACCTGCCGTAAAGATTAGAGGCACCGGTGGTGGGCTTCAATGCAGAAGCGGCTGTAAGTGCTGTAGGAGATTTAGCGTTGTCGCGTAGGGATGGAAAAGGACTACTCATCGTCCAACAAAAAAGCCCCGATCAGATCGGGGCTTTTGCTTTTTCGACTCAACGACTCAGACTGCAATCGTCAAATTGCGGCGAGCTCGGAAATCAATCCCAGCTCAACGCCCCACCAGTCTGATACTCAATAACCCGCGTCTCAAAGAAATTCTTCTCTTTCTTCAAGTCCATAATCTCGCTCATCCAAGGGAACGGGTTCGTAGTCCCTGGATACTCTTCCTTCAACCCAATCTGCGACAGACGACGGTTAGCAATAAACTTGAGGTAATCCTCCATCATCGCCGCATTCATCCCCAGCACCCCACGAGGCATGGTATCCCGAGCGTATTCAATCTCCAGCTGAGTGCCCTGCAGAATCATCTGCGAAGCTTCTTCCTTCATCTCAGCATCCCACAAGTGCGGGTTTTCGATTTTGATCTGGTTGATCACGTCGATGCCGAAGTTCAGGTGCATGGATTCGTCGCGCAGGATGTACTGGAACTGCTCGGCGACGCCGGTCATTTTGTTGCGGCGGCCCATGGAGAGGATCTGGGTGAAGCCGCAGTAGAAGAAGATGCCTTCCAGAACGCAGTAGTAGGCGATCAGGTTGCGCAGCAATTCTTTGTCGGTTTCGACGGTGCCGGTTTCGAACTTCGGATCGGAGATCGAACGGGTGTATTTGAGGCCCCAGGTGGCTTTTTTCGCGACCGATGGGATCTCGTGGTACATGTTGAAGATCTCGCCTTCATCCATGGCCAACGATTCGATGCAGTACTGGTAGGCGTGGGTGTGGATCGCCTCTTCGAACGCCTGGCGCAGGATGTACTGGCGGCATTCCGGGTTGGTGATCAGGCGGTACACGGCCAGGACCAGGTTGTTGGCAACCAGGGAGTCGGCGGTGGAGAAGAAGCCGAGGTTGCGCATGACGATGCGGCGCTCGTCGTCGGTCAGGCCTTCCGGGTCTTTCCAGAGGGCGATGTCGGCGGTCATGTTGACTTCTTGCGGCATCCAGTGGTTTGCGCAACCGTCCAGGTACTTCTGCCAGGCCCAGTCGTACTTGAATGGCACGAGTTGGTTGAGGTCGGCGCGGCAGTTGATCATGCGCTTTTCGTCGACAGCGACGCGGGCGGAGGCGCCTTCGAGTTCGGCGAGGCCTTCGGCGACGTCGAGGGTGTCCAGGGCAGCTTTGGCACGGGCGATTGCGGCAGAGTCGTTCGCGGTAACGGCGCGAGCTTCTTGAGCGGCGACACCACCAGCGGTGTCGAGTCGGTCCATGTTGGCTTCGGTCGCGTGGCCGGCGTTAGCGCCTTTTACCACGGCTTCGCCGCTGTCTTCTTTGTCGAATTCGTCCCAGCTCAGCATGACGTGTCGTCTCCTGCGTGAGGGCCAGATGCCCGTGTGATGGTTGTTCACACGGTCGCTCTGACCGCGTTGGATCTAAAGGAATCGTTTTTTGCAGCCGAGGCAGGCAATAAAACAGAATTTTGTACGGGGTTCCGAGAGCCACTGATGGGCGCAACCAGCGTTAAACGCTACTGCGGGGCTTCAGACTGGCGTTCCATCCCTGTAAGGGAATATTGCAGGCCCGTTAAGGCGGCATTATAGGGAAATTTTCACCGGCGTGGTGCGGCGAATCGGCTCATGGAATGGCCGGAAGGGCGGGTTTTTCGGGCAAACCGAGGGAATACAGGGCTTTGGCCGGTGTAGATTTTTTTTCGTAAATTTTGACGCTGGATTGTTTCTGCTCAAAAAATAGCCAAAAAGGCTGTTTTTCACTACATGTTGTGTTTCGTAGCGGTTTTCGCCGTCTGCAAACACAACTGAGCCCGACCGGAGCCGGGCTGGAATAGACCTTCAACGATCAGCTGAAATGATCCGATTCGGTACAGTCGAGATCAGCCGTTAGAGCAGCCGTTACCCATCACGCTGTAGTTAAGAATATGGCGTTGGCCCTTGGAGTCTTCGTATTCCATTTTCATCGGGACAACTTCACACACGTTCGGTACTTCGCTCATGGAAACAACTTTGGCGATGTCCAGGTGAGTGGCGTAAGTGTATTGCTCAACGGCCGGTTGTTGCTGTGCGACATCAGTCGGGGCCTCGTCTGCCATGGCGGTTGCGCACAAGCTGCTGAGGGCCAGAACTAATAAAGCTTTCATTTCAGATTTACCTTTTAGAGGTCGAATGGGGTCACGCAACCTTTGTGGGGTTGCGTGTGGAGCTTGGGTGTCGGGGTATTTGATTAACTGCCTTCGTGGGGGCTGCAACTCGGTTAATCAGGTTGCCTTGTTGGCGGGGCAGATTTTAGGCGTGGAGTTTTCATTCATATAGGCGTGGTTTTGATAAACACCTTTGACGGAATTCGTAACAATCTTCGATTAACGTTGTAAGAGGCGGTTGGCTGGCGATCTTGGTGATGGAGTTACTTCAGGTGGACCGCGTTATCGTTCTTCGCGGGCAAGCCTCGCTCCTACAGGGGGGCGGTGTGTTTGGGACGTGTGTTCCAAGCTTGTTTTGGGCTTTTCAGGGCATTTTGTAGGGGCTTGTTACTACCATCGTCGAATGGTTCTATAGGGCCGGCCCGGCTAAAACGGTGTCATACAAAAACAACTATTCCACCGAGGTAAGAAAGATGAGTGCGGCTTCTCTGTATCCCGTTCGTCCCGAGGTCCTGGCTAACACGCTGACTGACGAGGCGACCTACAAGGCCATGTACCAGCAGTCGGTCGTCAACCCGGACGGCTTCTGGCGCGAGCAAGCCAAGCGCCTCGACTGGATCAAGCCTTTCACCACGGTGAAACAGACGTCTTTCGACGATCACCATGTCGACATCAAATGGTTCGCCGACGGCACGCTGAACGTTTCCTACAACTGCCTCGACCGTCATCTGGCCGAGCGCGGCGATCAAATCGCGATCATTTGGGAAGGGGATGATCCTTCCGAAAGCCGCAACATCACCTACCGTGAGCTGCACGAGCAAGTCTGCAAGTTCGCCAACGCCTTGCGCGGCCAGGATGTGCACCGCGGCGACGTGGTGACTATCTATATGCCGATGATCCCCGAAGCCGTGGTCGCCATGCTGGCGTGCACCCGGATCGGTGCGATTCACTCGGTGGTGTTCGGTGGTTTCTCGCCGGAAGCCCTGGCAGGTCGCATCATCGACTGCAAATCCAAAGTGGTGATCACCGCGGACGAAGGTATTCGTGCCGGCAAGAAGATTCCGCTCAAGGCCAACGTCGACGACGCGCTGACCAACCCGGAAACCAGCAGCATTCAGAAAGTCATCGTGTGCCAACGCACCGGTGGCGAGATCAAGTGGAACCAGCATCGCGACATCTGGTACGAAGACCTGATGAAAGTGGCCGGCACTGTCTGCGCGCCGAAAGAGATGGGCGCCGAAGAAGCGCTGTTCATCCTTTACACCTCCGGTTCGACCGGCAAGCCGAAGGGCGTGCAGCACACCACCGGCGGTTACCTGCTGTATGCGGCCATGACCCATGAGCGCGTGTTCGACTACCGCCCGGGCGAAATCTACTGGTGCACCGCCGACGTCGGTTGGGTCACCGGCCACACTTATATCGTCTACGGCCCGTTGGCCAATGGCGCGACCACGCTGCTGTTCGAAGGCGTACCGAACTATCCGGACATCACCCGGGTGGCGAAGATCGTCGACAAGCACAAGGTCAACATCCTCTACACCGCTCCGACCGCGATCCGCGCGATGATGGCATCGGGCACCGCTGCCGTTGAAGGCGCGGATGGCAGCAGCCTGCGTCTGTTGGGTTCGGTCGGTGAGCCGATCAACCCGGAAGCGTGGGATTGGTACTACAAGAACGTCGGCCAATCCCGTTGCCCGATTGTCGATACCTGGTGGCAGACCGAAACCGGCGCAACCTTGATGAGCCCGTTGCCGGGGGCTCATGGCCTCAAGCCGGGTTCGGCGGCGCGTCCGTTCTTCGGCGTGGTGCCGGCCTTGGTCGACAACCTGGGCAACATCATCGAAGGCGTTGCCGAGGGCAACCTGGTGATTCTCGATTCGTGGCCAGGTCAGGCGCGCACGCTGTACGGTGACCATGACCGCTTCGTCGATACCTATTTCAAGACGTTCCGCGGCATGTATTTCACCGGTGACGGTGCGCGTCGTGATGCGGATGGCTACTACTGGATCACCGGTCGCGTGGATGACGTGCTCAACGTCTCCGGCCACCGCATGGGCACCGCCGAAATTGAAAGCGCGATGGTCGCTCACCCGAAAGTCGCCGAAGCGGCGGTGGTCGGTGTGCCGCACGACATCAAGGGGCAGGGCATTTATGTCTACGTCACCCTGAACGGCGGCGAAGAGCCGAGCGAGCAACTGCGCCTGGAACTGAAAAACTGGGTGCGTAAGGAGATCGGCCCGATTGCTTCGCCGGATGTGATCCAGTGGGCGCCGGGGCTGCCGAAAACCCGTTCGGGCAAGATCATGCGCCGGATTCTGCGCAAGATTGCGACGGCTGAATACGATGGGTTGGGGGATATCTCCACCCTGGCCGATCCGGGTGTGGTGCAGCATTTGATTGATACGCACAAGACCATGAACGTTGCTTAAGTAGCGGTTCTTGAGTCATCGAAACCCTGCCAGGTGTTGAGCCTGGTGGGGTTTTTTTGTGCTCTGGGTTTTTGTGTGGGCAGTTCGGGCTTCTTCGCGGGCAAGCCTTGCTCCTACAGGATTTGGGTAGATCGCCACATTTGCGGATGACCTCGATCCGTAGGAGCAAGGCTTGCCCGCGATGACAATCTGTCAGACACCTCATAAACAACGGCCAATAAATATCGACTCTGTTCGTAGTCCGCTTCCCACTGTTACCCATCACCTTTCAAGTAACTGAATGTGTAACCGCCCGCGCCGATCCGGGGCATTGGGAAACGCCAAACCCCATTACCGGGCCTACTCAGTCCCCCTGAAAAATAAGACATAACGCCAAGCTTGCCGGATTAGAAGGGTTTGCCAATAATAGGCCCGCAATTTGCAATATAGATCGGTTCACTGTCTTTTGCTCCCGCATGAATTTGCAGGGCTGTCAACGCGCTCAGGCGGCTTTCTCGGTGCTTCTGTAATTAGTTGTCGCATTGAAGAAATATCGGCTTCGGGCCTGTCGTTAGAATGCCGATCACTCGCTCGTTGTGGCTCGCGTTGAAAAAAGCGCGCGATTCCTACAGCGCAGCATCGCTTTGTGGTTCTACTCACTCGCATATTGGGCTGTCGCTCACTCTGCCGTTTTTGCCCTTTACCGATGGAGTCCCAAGATGAAGAAACTCGTGCTGCTTGGCGCCCTGGCACTGTCCGTGCTGTCCTTGCCAACCTTCGCCGATGAAAAGCCTCTGAAAATTGGCATCGAAGCGGCTTACCCTCCGTTC
Organism: Pseudomonas sp. P4_C8; assembly: GCF_056401975.1. Classification (NCBI taxonomy): domain Bacteria; kingdom Pseudomonadati; phylum Pseudomonadota; class Gammaproteobacteria; order Pseudomonadales; family Pseudomonadaceae; genus Pseudomonas; species Pseudomonas sp. P4_C8. The sequence continues at coordinate 26,323 of NZ_JBFUIH010000038.1, forward strand.
GCTTCGAAAGCGCCGGACGGCAGCATCGTGGGTTTCGACTATGACATCGGCAACGCCCTGTGCGAGCAGATGCAGGTCAAGTGCGTGTGGGTCGAGCAAGAGTTCGACGGTCTGATCCCGGCACTGAAAGTGCGCAAGATCGACGCGATCCTGTCGTCGATGTCGATCACTGAAGATCGCAAGAAGTCGGTCGACTTCACCAACAAGTACTACAACACTCCGGCGCGCCTGGTCATGAAGGCTGGCACTCAAGTCAGCGAAGGCCTGACTGAATTGAAGGGCAAGAACATCGGCGTGCAACGTGGTTCGATCCACGAGCGTTTCGCCCGCGAAGTCCTGGCCCCGCTGGGTGCCGAGGTCAAGCCTTACGGTTCGCAGAACGAAATTTACCTCGATGTGGCCGCTGGCCGCCTCGATGGCACCGTGGCAGACGCTACGCTGTTGAATGACGGCTTCTTGAAAACCGACGCAGGCAAAGGTTTCGCGTTCGTGGGCCCGGCCTTCACCGACATCAAATACTTCGGCGACGGCGTAGGTATTGCTGTTCGCAAAGGTGACACGGCTGAGCTGGAGAAGCTCAACGCAGCCATCGCCGCCATTCGTGAGAACGGCAAGTACAAGCAAATCCAGGACAAGTACTTCGACTTCGACATTTACGGCAAGTAAATACGTCGCAACGAAAAGTCCGAAATGGCGCAAGCAACAGGATCTCTGAGGTTTGCGCCATTTTTTCATCCCAACTTTCGAGGACCTGAATCATGTTGAAAGGCTACGGGGCTGTCATCCTCGATGGCGCATGGCTGACGCTTCAGCTCGCCTTGTCGTCCATGGTCCTGGCCATCGTTCTGGGGCTGATCGGCGTGGCGCTGCGTCTGTCGCCGATTCGCTGGCTGGCCTGGCTGGGCGATCTGTATTCCACGGTGATCCGCGGTATTCCCGATCTGGTGCTGATCCTGCTGATTTTCTACGGCGGCCAGGACCTGCTCAACCGCGTCGCACCGCTGCTCGGTTTTGACGACTACATCGACCTGAACCCGTTGGCCGCCGGTATCGGCACCCTGGGTTTTATCTTCGGTGCGTACCTGTCGGAAACTTTCCGTGGCGCCTTTATGGCGATTCCGAAAGGGCAGGCAGAGGCCGGCATGGCGTACGGCATGAGCAGCTTTCAGGTGTTCTTCCGGGTATTGGTGCCTCAGATGATTCGCTTGGCGATTCCGGGCTTTACCAACAACTGGCTGGTGTTGACCAAAGCTACTGCGCTGATTTCGGTAGTGGGGCTGCAAGACATGATGTTCAAGGCCAAGCAGGCGGCAGATGCCACCCGCGAGCCTTTCACCTTCTTCCTCGCGGTGGCGGCAATGTACCTGGTGATCACCAGTGTCTCGTTGCTGGCATTGCGTCACCTTGAGAAGCGCTACTCGGTAGGCGTAAGGGCGGCTGATCTATGATCTTCGACTACAACGTCATTTGGGAGGCCTTGCCGCTGTACCTCGGCGGCTTGGTGACTACCCTCAAATTGCTCGCGCTGTCGCTGTTTTTCGGCCTGTTGTGCGCATTGCCACTAGGCCTGATGCGTGTCTCGAAGAACGCGGCCGTAAACATGTCCGCCTGGCTCTACACCTACGTGATCCGCGGCACGCCGATGCTGGTGCAGCTGTTTTTGATCTACTACGGGTTGGCGCAATTCGAAGCGGTACGTGAAAGCTTCCTCTGGCCGTGGCTGTCCAGTGCAACGTTCTGTGCGTGCCTGGCCTTTGCGATCAACACCAGCGCCTACACCGCCGAGATCATCGCCGGCAGCCTGCGTGCCACGCCGAACGGCGAGATCGAAGCCGCCAAGGCGATGGGCATGTCGCGCTACAAATTGTACAAGCGCATCCTGCTGCCATCGGCCCTGCGCCGGGCGCTGCCGCAGTACAGCAACGAAGTGATCATGATGCTGCAAACCACCAGTCTGGCGTCCATCGTGACCCTGATCGACATCACCGGTGCCGCGCGCACGGTCAACGCCCAGTTCTACCTGCCGTTCGAGGCCTACATCACCGCCGGCGTGTTCTACCTGTGCCTGACCTTCATTCTGGTGAAGCTGTTCAAAATGGCCGAGCGTCGCTGGCTGGGCTATCTGGCCCCGCGGAAGCACTGATATGGAACGCATCGATCATGCATTGCCGTGGAGCCACCTGGGCAGCGAACGCCAGATTTCGGTGTTCCGCTTCGGTAGTGGCGAGCGCAAGGCCTACATTCAGGCCAGCCTGCACGCCGATGAGCTGCCGGGGATGCGCACGGCTTGGGAGCTGAAAAAGCGCCTGGCCGAGCTCGAAGCCCAAGGCTTGCTCAACGGTGTGATCGAGTTGGTGCCGGTGGCCAACCCGATGGGCCTCGGTCAACTGCTTCAAGGCAATCATCAAGGGCGTTTCGAGGCGGGCAGCGGCAAGAATTTCAATCGCGATTTCGTCGAGCTGAGCGCGCCGGTTGCGGCTGCGTTGGCAGAAAGCCTGGGTGACGATCCGCACGCCAATATTCGCCTGATCCGTCAGGCAATGGCTGATCATCTGGCCGTATTGCCAGAGGCGAGTAGCCAGTTGCAAGGCATGCAGCGCATCTTGCTCAGCCACGCCTGCACCGCCGATGTTGTGCTGGATTTGCACTGCGATGCTGAAGCGGCGCTGCACATGTACGCCTTGCCGCAACACTGGCCGCAGTGGCGTTCGTTGGCCGCGCACTTGAATGTGCGGGTCGGTCTGCTGGCGGAAGATTCCGGCGGCAGTTCTTTTGACGAAGCCTGCTCGCTGCCATGGCTGCGTCTGTCGCGCCTGTTCCCTGATGCACAGATTCCGCTGGCCTGTCTGGCGACTACCATTGAATTAGGTGGTCAGGCCGATACCGGTCGTCTTGAGTCTGAGGCTCACGCCGAAGGCATTCTGGCGTTCCTCGCCGAGCAAGGCTTGATCAGCGGCGAATGGCCCAAACCTGCGCAAGAAGCGTGCGAAGGCCTGCCGTTCGACGGCACCGAATTGCTGTTTGCACCGCACCCTGGTGTGGTGAGTTTTCTGCGTAAACCCGGTGAGTGGATCGAAGCCGGTGACGAGATTTTTGAAGTGATCGATCCGTTGTCGGATCGGGTCAGCACGGTGTGTGCTGGTACGTCCGGGGTGCTGTTTGCCATTGAACGGCTGCGTTATGCCCAACCCGGTTTCTGGCTGGCCAAGGTGGCGGGGCGCGAAGCGCTGCGTCACGGGCGCTTGCTCAACGACTGACTGACTGTTTTTGTGAGAACCGACCGCATGTACAAACTTGAAGTCCAAGACCTGCATAAACGCTATGGCAGTCACGAAGTGCTCAAGGGCGTGTCCCTGAAAGCGGCGGCTGGCGATGTGATCAGCATCATCGGCTCCAGTGGCTCCGGCAAAAGTACCTTCCTGCGCTGCATAAACCTGCTGGAGCAGCCGCACGCGGGCAAGATCCTGCTCAACAACGAAGAGCTGAAACTGGTCGCCAACAAGGACGGCGCGCTGAAGGCGGCCGACCCGAAACAGCTGCAACGCATGCGTTCGCGCCTGTCGATGGTGTTCCAGCATTTCAACCTGTGGTCGCACATGACCGCGCTGGAAAACATCATGGAAGCACCGGTTCACGTACTGGGCATGTCCAAGGCCGAAGCCCGCGAAAAAGCCGAGCACTACCTGAATAAAGTAGGCGTGGGCCACCGTAAAGACGCCTACCCTGGCCACATGTCCGGCGGCGAGCAGCAGCGTGTGGCCATTGCCCGTGCGCTGGCGATGGAACCCGAGGTAATGCTGTTTGACGAACCGACGTCGGCACTCGACCCGGAACTGGTCGGCGACGTGCTGAAAGTCATGCAGGCCCTGGCCCAGGAAGGCCGGACCATGGTGGTGGTGACGCACGAAATGGGCTTTGCTCGTGAAGTGTCGAACCAGTTGGTATTCCTGCACAAAGGTGTCGTTGAAGAAAGTGGCAACCCGCGTGAAGTGCTGGTTAATCCGCAGTCTGAACGTTTGCAACAATTCCTCTCGGGCAGCCTCAAGTAATAGCTCCCGTTACGCACCAAATTAGGTCATGCTGCGCACCGCGCGCCAGATGGTCTAATTTGGTTGCAGCCGCTTTCGGCTTCTAACACTGTTCTCGTTTCGGATTGCCCGCCATGACTGCCCATCGAATTGGTTTCCTGATTTGGCCCAGCACTAAAGCCCTGACGCTTGCGCTGGCTGAGGAGGCCTTGCGTGTTGCCCAGCGTGTGCATCCGGATGTGGTTTACGAACTGTCGTTTTTGCAGGCCGAACCGCCGACCGAAGGCGCCTGGCAATTGCCGGGTGAACCGTGGGTCGGCAAGCTCGAAAACTTCCAGAAACTGTTTCTGCTCGCCGATGAGCCGCCGACCGCACTCGCGCCGGCGCTCAGCAGTGCGTTGAAACAATTGGTCCGGGCCGGTTGTGTGATTGGCGGCTTGTCGGCCGGTGTGTACCCGCTGGCGCAATTGGGTTTGCTCGACGGCTATCGCGCTGCCGTGCATTGGCGCTGGCAGGACGATTTCGCCGAACGCTTCCCGAAAGTCATCGCCACTAGTCACCTGTTCGATTGGGATCGCGATCGACTGACCGCGTGTGGCGGCCTGTCGGTACTCGATTTGCTGTTGGCAGTATTGGCCCGTGATCACGGCGCAGAACTGGCCGGTGCCGTGTCCGAAGAACTGGTGGTCGAACGTATCCGCGAGGGCGGCGAGCGTCAACGTATCCCGCTGCAAAACCGTCTCGGTTCCAGCCATCCGAAGCTCACCCAAGCGGTGTTGCTGATGGAAGCCAACATCGAAGAGCCGCTGACCACCGACGAAATCGCCCAGCATGTGTGCGTGTCCCGTCGGCAGTTGGAGCGGATCTTCAAGCAATACCTCAATCGTGTGCCGAGCCAGTACTACCTGGAATTACGCCTGAACAAGGCCCGGCAAATGTTGATGCAAACCAGCAAGTCGATCATCCAGATCGGCTTGTCGTGTGGCTTCTCTTCGGGGCCGCATTTCTCCAGCGCCTACCGCAATTTCTTCGGTGCCACACCGCGGGAAGATCGCAACCAGCGGCGCAGCAGCAGTCCGTTCGAGTTGTCGTCGGTGCCGTCCGAGCGCGGCTGAGTTACTCGTCGACCTCGGAGCCTTCAGAGGTGGACATTTGCACTTCACCTCGATCGATGACTTCGTCCACGCCGAAATCTGCTCCCGTGCGTTCGTAGTAACTGATCAGCCGTAACAGGCTTTCCTCCGACAACGGGTTGCCTCGCAACGTAATGTTCTCTGCCGTTTCCACTGGCAGTTCCATCAAGTCGCTGGGCAGTTCGGTGATCGCATTGGCGCTCAGGTCTACCCAGTCCAGATCGGTCAGATGAAGCAGGCCGTTTGGTATTTCGGTGATGCCAGTGTTGTCGAGCAGGAGGGTCGACAGGTCCGGCATCTGGCTGAGATCAACGGTTTGTCCCAGTGGGTTGGAGCCTAGGTCTAGGTAATCGAGCTGTTCCATTCCGGCCAATGCGTTCGCTGACTCTACTGACAGTCTGACGCGGCAAGCGGGAAGTGAAAGGGATCGCAATTGGCCCATGTTGAACACGGCTTCTGGAATGTTGCCCAGCGTGCAGTCGCGCAGCCGCAGGCTTTTGAGGCTGGGGAAGGACTCCAGGAAGCGACCGATATATGTCACGCCACTGGCACTCTGAATCTCCAGCGCTGAAACATGGCTGAAGTCTGCATTCAGTGTAGGTAATTGTCCGTTGATGACCGAGCGGACAGTAAGTTCGTAGGTGGGCGTTATACCGTCGTTGAAATCATCCAGTTCGGATTCATGCTGCCAGCATTGCTCCAGCGCCTGCTTGAGCTCGTCACGGTTGGCTTGTTCGACAAAGAGTTCGGCGGCGGTGAAAGGCTGACCCGTCAGCGGGTGTCGAGCGGGAAGGTCGGCGGTCCAGGTAGACAGATCAGTTCTCAAACGAGTCAGCTCCGCTTCCAGGCGCGTCAGTTCTGCCCGACCATCCTCCAGCGTGCCCGGCAACTCGTAGACAAACTCGCTCGCTTGCTCGACCTCCATGCCTGGGTACAGCGTTTTAACGCGATCAATGTCCGCCTCGGGTGCATAGACGCCCATGTCGTAGGCACTGTCGAAGTGATGTTGTTTGACGAGTTCCCGTGAACGGTTGGAAATCGGGTTGTGCGTCAGGTGCACACCGCGCTTGTCGTACAGTGAGCTCTCGAATAACTCGACAGGTAATTCACTGATCTTGTTGTTCATCAGCAGGAGTGTGTCGAGCTTTGGATGTTGCAGGGCTCCGGTCGGAATATCGGTCAGATTGGTGTCGCTTAGATCAAGGTGAACCAGCTCATTCATCGAGTCGATGCGAGGTACGATTTCGAACGGGTTTTTGTACAGGTCCAGCATGACCAGTTTGTCTAATGCAGTCACTTTCGACCACGTGGCTGTGTTCATCCTGATACCGCAATTACTTAACACCAGCGCATCGAGGTTCGGCATTCGGGTGATGGCCTCGGGGAGGGTGGTCAAGGCGAAACGGCGCAGCTCCAGGCGACGAAGCCCACTAAATCGGTTCAGGAACTCCGACACACCCTGCGCAGCATGATTGCCTTCCAGAGAAAGCAGCGACACATGACTGAAGCCAGCGGTCAGCGACGGCAAGTCGCCCAGGATCGGTTCTGCAAACCTCAGTACATACTGCTCGCTGCCATCGGGCGCATCGAAATCGCGCTCGGATTGGCGGCGCCAGCTGCGCTGGATTTCCTGGGCAAGCTGGGTGCGATTGCGACGCGCGATCTCGCGGTCCAGGTCGCTCAATGCAAGTCGGGTTTGCGGGTGGACGGTCGGGGCGTCGTTTATCCAGCGCCCCAGATCCTGGTGCAGACGGGCCAACTCGTTTGCCAGCCGTGAAAGTTCTACACGGGCGCCACTGGGATGACGCTGCAGCATGAGAACCATGGACTGGATTTCGTCCTCGGAGAGGCTTGGGTAAACCTCGCGCACCCTTTCGTTGAGCGTTGGAGTTGCGGGACCAATGTGCGGGTAACCTTCCGTACCTCCGGGCAGGCGCATGGTCGTTGGGTCATAGAAGGGTTTTCGATGGGGGTTTTTCGCAAAGAGTGCACGTAGCTTTGGGTGGTCCAGAGCCTGCTCGGCAATGCGTTGTTTGAGCATTTGTCCTTCCCCAATGGAAAAGCCCAATGTGGTGCGCTCGGTATCCGGCAGTGCTTGAAGGATGGCCTGATAAAAATCGCCCGAGAACTGCTGAGTTTGCTTGTCATCAAGTACTTGATAAGCGCCGTCTTCACTGCGCACCAGCGTTTTTCGGATCGATGCGTCGACTGGGCCAATGCTGTTGCGCACGGTCCCGTCATGGGCAAAGTCCCTCACCTCGATGCGCACGTTGGCAGGCCATCCGGGTAGCAAATCCAGGCTGTGCAAGGCGAGCGTGTGGGTGTCTGCGGTCACCAGGGCGTCAGAAAAGAGGCCTTCATAAGCTCGGGATGCGCGCACAGCCTCCAGGGCTTTCCTTGCGACGTCTTTCAGGCGTTGAGGTGTGGCCCCGTTGTGCAATTGCCTCAGTTCGTTGCCCGACGCATTGCTCACTAGCTCTTGAGCGATATCGGTGGGTAATCCCTCAAAGTCGGCAAGCAGCTGTTGGGTAGCTGGATCGGCAGTCATTTCCTGTTCGCGATAGCGAAGCTCGAACAGCGACTTGCGGTAGTTTCGGGCGATATCCGCGGTCTGCTTTCGCAAGGCTGGTGTCTGGGCTCCCGGTTCCGGCAGGGCAGTATCGACAGGCCATGAGTCGAATCGGGTCAGCAACTGATGCTGCATGAGCGGATCAGCCTTGCGGTATTGCTCAGACTGGTCGCTGCCAATCTGTTCGATAAACGTCTGAATATCCCGGTCGATCCTGAAACGCTTGATCGTGTCGGTCAGCAGCGATGGCGGGCGATGGTTTTCGACATGGGTTTCTCGCAGCACGTTGTCGTGAAAACCACTGATTCGCAGAATCTGTTCACGCTCGGCGCTGGAAAACGATTCGACACTGTGCCCTAGACGCCGCATGACGGTTTCCCGGTCCCAATGCAGGGGTTGCTCCAGTTCTGTTTGCCAGGCGCCATGACCGTTGTGCTGCAATGACGGCTTATAACTGTCGACGCGGCTTGGGTGTTCAATCTGAAACTGACCGGTATCGCGAGTTGGCCGTACGGCATACAGCTTTCCTTCAAGGGGCAGAAGCATTTTGCCCTCGTGGCGGTACAGGCCCAGGAGATCGGGGTTTTTCTCTGCCGGCAGTTCGATGGTTTGTTCGTACGGCGCCAGATCCGGCTTCCAGTATTTGGTTTTGCCCTCTGGTGTGGGTACGGGTTTTAGCGGCGCGATCAGTGCCGCCGTTTCGCGGGATAGGAGGCGACTGAAGGTGCCGGCGGCGATGGCGCCGCCCACCGCGAAGGTTCCCACTTGCACCGCCGTTTCGACGATGCCGATCAAGTGCTCGAACGCTTGTTTTTTCAGCCCTTGCGCCCAGTCAATGATCCCTTCAAAGGTCTCGTCGAGGAGCTGGTAGGCCATATAGGCCAGCATCAACTCGCCCAGAAACGGCACAAAGGGCAGGGCAACAAACGTCGCTACTTCAAGGATCGTGGAGGCAATTTTGCTGAACGCGTCCCACAGCGCCCATCGCGCAGTTTGATCGGCACGAGCGGTGGAGACGGCGAGTGTGCTCGCGTCATTGATGATTTTGTTTAGTTGTCGCTGGTACAGGTGATTCCACAGGCCCGCTCTGAACGGCGTCATCGAAAATTGCAGGTTAGGCTTGTCGATGGGCGTTTCGCGCCAGCTTGGCAGTGGATCGCCGTGAGTGTGTTGATGCCATGTCACTGTTCGCAAGCGACTGTTGAGGTCGGCAAAAAAATGCCCTCGTTCCGCGTGATCGACGAAGCGGCTGAAGAAGGTTTGATAAGCGGGCGAACGCAGCTTGCGGGTCAGTTCGGTCATGAACGCCACTGTGTCGGCGTACAGCTTGAGCGGATGCTGCGGGTCATCCGGAATGTAGGCAATGATGCGGGTAGCCTTGGTTGCCCGGCTCGATTTTGCACCAAAAATCACAATGCCGGTCAGCGATGAAGACATCATCGTCAGGTCGTGACAATGCAGGGGGTGGCCATCCCAAAGCATCGCCGAGCGTCCTTCCAGTACGCGGTAGATCGCGTTAAAGGCGTCGCTATCAATGTCCTGGCGCGTGTGGGCCAGGTGCAACGCCGAGCGCAGTGCCGCTTTGTTCGCGCTCATGACATTCGGTTTCAAGACGGCCCCGGCCACCGGGTTGGTCAACCCCAGGTTTTCTTTAAGGTAGGCGTTGTACTGGCCGCCGATGTCCAGCTCCCGGCACAACCGGATAAAACCCTGAATCGTGATTTTCCGGGTGACCTGCGGCAGGGTATCGAACTGCCCTATAGGCGACGGTTCGGTGATAAAGGTCGACGCCGGCTCGTAGGCATCCGCTTCAGTCTCTGACGCCTGGAAGTTGTGTAGCGCGGCATCAAGCAGCGATACCGTCCATGTGCGGGCGGCGCCGGTCTTGATCGCGAAAAAGGGCGTGGCCTGAGGGATGTACAGACGCAGGAATGTGGTTTTTACGTCTATGTCCAGGTCGAAACGGGCTTTCAGGGCCGGACCCAGTATCGATTCGGCAAAATCCCGGGCGTTTTGCAGTTTTGCCAGCATCGAGCCCAGTCGGTTTCGCTGGGCCAAGTGAGTCTGGCCTGAGGCTTTCAGCACCTGATGTTGCAGTCGAGTCGCGGTGCGGTGCCAGTGTGGCACCTCAAGGTTGGCGTTCTTCAGGGCGCTGCGGGTTTCGACTGAAGACTCCAATACCCACGAGGGCAGGTTTCGGTAAGCGTGATGAAAGTGGGTGTCCGGTTGTGTGCCGAACTCAAAATCGTCTTGGTTCATGCGCTATTCCCTTAGCGTTTGGTTTGAGCCCAAGCAAAACAGACGACGATGCACAGCGTGCGGTACATATTTACCGCACCGTTCATCAAGCCTGCCTATAACCTGTGCCGGCGGTTTAAACTGCGCCTTTGCGACGCTATATGTCGCATTGCCGTAAACCCGGCTGAAACCGGGGTTTGCGCTATAAGAAGTTGTCGCTTGGCGGCAAGGCCGGGCTGAAAACTGTCCTTACAATCCCCCCATCGCTCGCCAGTTTCAGGCGAGTGTTTTCTCTTCAGGAGACTCCGATGTCCGTTGAGCACGCTGCGGTACAACGCGCCGATTTCGATCAGGTAATGGTTCCCAACTACGCGCCTGCCGCATTCATCCCTGTGCGCGGTGCCGGTTCCCGCGTTTGGGACCAGTCTGGCCGCGAGCTGATCGACTTCGCTGGCGGGATTGCCGTTAACGTATTGGGCCACGCACACCCTGCGCTGGTCGGTGCCTTGACCGAGCAGGCGAACAAGTTGTGGCACGTGTCCAACGTGTTCACCAATGAGCCGGCCTTGCGCCTGGCGCATAAGCTGATCGACGCCACCTTTGCCGACCGCGCCTTCTTCTGTAACTCCGGCGCCGAAGCCAACGAGGCCGCCTTCAAGTTGGCCCGTCGTGTCGGTTTCGACCGTTTCGGCAGCGAGAAGTACGAAATCATCGCCGCGCTCAACAGCTTCCACGGCCGTACCCTGTTCACCGTCAACGTCGGTGGCCAGTCGAAGTACTCCGACGGCTTCGGTCCGAAAATCACCGGTATCACCCACGTGCCGTACAACGATCTGGCCGCGCTGAAAGCCGCCATTTCCGACAAGACTTGCGCAGTGGTGCTGGAGCCGATTCAGGGCGAAAGCGGTGTGATCCCGGCCGAACTCGAATACCTGCAAGGCGCCCGCGAACTTTGCACCGCGCACAACGCGCTGCTGATCTTCGACGAAGTGCAAACCGGCATGGGCCGTACCGGCCATCTGTTTGCCTACCAGCATTACGGCGTGATCCCGGACATCCTGACCAGCGCCAAGAGCCTGGGCGGCGGTTTCCCGATCGCGGCGATGCTGACCACCGAAGACCTGGCCAAACACCTGGTCGTCGGTACCCACGGCACCACCTATGGCGGCAACCCGCTGGCGTGTGCGGTCGCGGAAGCGGTGATCGACGTGGTCAACACTCCTGAAGTGCTGGCTGGCGTCAACGCCAAGCACGACAAGTTCAAGGCGCGCCTTGAGCAGATCGGCGAGAAGTACGGCCTGTTCACCAAGGTCCGTGGCATGGGCCTGTTGATCGGCTGCGTGCTGAGCGATGCCTGGAAAGGCAAGGCCAAGGACATTTTCAACGCCGCCGAACGTGAAGGCCTGATGATTCTGCAAGCCGGCCCGGACGTGGTGCGTTTTGCGCCTAGCCTGGTGGTTGAAGATGCGGACATCGATGCCGGCCTGGACCGTTTCGAACGTGCTGCTGCAAAACTGACGCAAGCCTGATAGGCCCTTCGGCGCCTGAGTTTCAGGCGTCGAACCCAATTTTTATGCTGGGCCTGCCTGAAGCGTTTACCCATTGTAGGAGCTGGCTTGCCAGCGAAGAGGCCCGAAAGCCTTGCGGCGATCAACCGGCCGTCTTCGCTGGCAAGCCAGCTCCTACAGGGACACGATGCCTTGCAATCCCGGTATTTTTTTCCTGTCGATCATTCGGGTCGACCTGTTTCTTGATTAAGGAGTGACACCATGCTGGTGATGCGCCCCGCGCAAATGGCTGATCTGGGCGAGGTACAGCGTCTGGCTGCGGATAGCCCGATTGGTGTCACTTCCTTGCCGGATGACGTTGAACGCCTGAGCGACAAGATCGCCGCAAGCGAAGCCTCGTTTGCTGCCGAAGTCAGCTTCAATGGTGAAGAGAGCTATTTCTTCGTCCTCGAAGACACGACCACCGGCAAACTGGCCGGTTGCTCGGCCATCGTGGCCTCGGCGGGTTATTCCGAGCCGTTCTACAGCTTCCGTAATGAAACCTTCGTGCACGCTTCTCGCGAGCTGAAGATTCATAACAAGATCCACGTGCTCTCCCAGTGCCACGACCTGACCGGCAACAGTTTGCTGACCAGTTTCTACGTACAGCGCGAGCTGGTGGGGTCGCCTTGGGCCGAGCTCAATTCCCGTGGTCGCTTGCTGTTCGTGGCCAGCCATCCGGAGCGCTTTGCCGATTCCGTGGTGACCGAGATCGTGGGCTACAGCGATGAAAACGGTGACTCGCCATTCTGGGATGCCATCGGCCGCAACTTTTTCGACCTCAACTACGCTGAAGCCGAACGTCTGTGCGGTCTGAAGAGCCGCACGTTCCTGGCCGAACTGATGCCGCATTACCCGATTTATGTGCCGCTGCTGCCGGACTCTGCTCAAGAGGCGATGGGCCAGGTGCACCCACGGGCGCAGATCACTTTCGACATCCTGATGCGCGAAGGTTTTGAAACCGATCACTACATCGACATTTTCGACGGCGGCCCGACCTTGCACGCACGTGTGACGGGGATCCGCTCGATCGCCCAGAGCCGCGTTGTGCCGGTGAAAATCGGTGAGCCGGTCAAAGGTGCCGGTCGTCAGTACCTGGTGGCCAATGCCCAGTTGCAGGATTACCGCGCCGTGTTGCTTGAGCTCGATTATGCGCCAGGCAAACCAGTGACCCTGGATCTGGAAGCGGCCGAAGCCTTGGGCGTCGGTGAAGGTGCCAGCGTGCGCCTGGTGGCGGTTTAACGCCGGCTTCGATTTCCAGAAAGAAATGCCTGGAAAGCAGCGAAATTTCACGGGTGGCGCAAGCGACCCGTTTGAGGAGATAGCATGATCGTTCGTCCCGTACGCAGCAGCGATTTACCCGCTCTGATCGACCTGGCCCGCAGCACTGGCACCGGCCTGACCACTTTGCCGGCCAACGAAGAACGTCTGGCCCATCGGGTCGGCTGGGCCGAGAAGACCTTTCGCGGCGAAGCCGGGCGCGCTGATGCGGACTACCTGTTCGTACTCGAAGACGACACGGGTCGTGTGGTGGGCATTTCCGCCATCGCCGGTGCGGTCGGCCTGCGCGAGCCCTGGTACAACTTCCGGGTCGGCCTGACGGTCAGCGCTTCGCAAGAGCTGAACATCTACCGCGAGATCCCGACGCTGTTCCTGGCCAATGACCTGACCGGTAACTCGGAATTGTGCTCGTTGTTCCTGCACGCCGATTACCGCACCGGCCTTAATGGCCGCATGCTGGCCAAGGCGCGGATGCTGTTCATTGCCGAGTTCCCGCAACTATTCGGCAACAAGATCATAGCCGAGATGCGCGGTGTGTCCGACGAAGCCGGGCGCTCGCCGTTCTGGGAAAGCCTGGGCCGTCACTTCTTCAAGATGGAATTCAGCCAGGCCGATTACCTGACCGGCGTGGGCAACAAGGCGTTCATCGCCGAACTGATGCCGAAGTTTCCGCTGTACACCTGCTTCCTGTCGCCAGACGCGCGCAACGTCATCGGCCAGGTGCACCCGGACACCGAGCCGGCGCTGGCCATGCTCAAGAGCGAAGGTTTCAGCTACCAGGGTTACGTCGACATCTTCGACGCCGGCCCGGCCGTCGAGTGCGAAACCAGCAAGATCCGCGCGGTACGTGACAGCGAGGCGCTGGTGTTGGCCATCGGCACGCCAGGTGACGACGCGACGCCTTTCCTGATTCACAACCGCAAGCGCGAAGACTGCCGGATGACTGCCGCGCCAGCACGCCTCGCCGCCGGCACGCTTGTGGTTGATCCGCTGACCGCTAAACGCCTTCAACTCAACGCTGGTGATCAAGTGCGCGCCGTTCCGTTGTCCGCTGCTCGGGAGTCGAAATAATGAATTCGCTATACATCGCAGGTGAATGGCTGGCCGGCCAGGGTGAATCCTTCCAGTCGCTGAACCCGGTGACCCAGCAAGTGCTATGGTCCGGCGAAGGCGCTACGGCTGCTCAGGTTGAATCCGCCGTGCAAGCCGCGCGTCAGGCATTCCCCGGCTGGGCCCGTCGTACGCTGGACGAGCGCATTGCCGTGCTTGAGGCCTTTGCTGCGGCACTGAAAAGCAAGGCTGACGAGCTGGCGCACTGCATCGGTGAGGAAACCGGCAAACCACTGTGGGAGTCGGCGACTGAAGTGACCAGCATGGTCAACAAGATCGCGATTTCGGTGCAGAGCTACCGCGAACGTACCGGCGAGAAGAGCGGCCCTCTGGGCGACGCCACTGCGGTACTGCGTCACAAGCCTCATGGCGTAGTGGCGGTGTTTGGTCCTTACAATTTCCCTGGCCACTTGCCAAACGGTCACATCGTGCCAGCGCTGCTGGCCGGTAATAGTGTGTTGTTCAAGCCGAGCGAACTGACTCCGAAAGTCGCCGAGCTGACGGTTAAATGCTGGATCGAAGCCGGTCTGCCAGCAGGTGTATTGAACCTGCTGCAAGGCGCTCGCGAAACCGGTATCGCCCTGGCGGCGAACCCGGGCATCGACGGCCTGTTTTTCACCGGTTCCAGCCGCACGGGCAACCATTTGCATCAGCAATTCGCTGGTCGTCCAGACAAGATCCTTGCGCTGGAAATGGGCGGCAACAACCCGCTGGTGGTCGACGAAGTGGCGGACCTCGATGCCGCCGTTTACACCATCATTCAGTCGGCTTTCATTTCTGCCGGTCAGCGTTGCACCTGTGCTCGCCGTCTGCTGGTGCCGCAGGGTGCCTGGGGCGACACGCTGCTGGCGCGTCTGGTGGCGGTCTGCGCGACGATCGAAGTCGGTGCATTTGATCAACAACCGGCACCGTTCATGGGTTCGGTCATCTCCCTCGGTGCTGCGAAAGCGCTGATGGATGCGCAAGAACACTTGCTGGCCAATGGCGCAGTGGCCTTGCTGGAAATGACCCAGCCGCAGGCGCAAGCCGCGTTGCTGACCCCAGGTATTCTGGACGTGACAGCCGTGGCTGATCGTCCTGACGAAGAGTTGTTCGGCCCGTTGCTGCAAGTGATCCGCTACGCTGATTTTGAAGCCGCGATCGCCGAAGCCAACGACACCGACTATGGCCTGGCGGCAGGTCTGCTGTCGGATTCCGAAGCGCGTTATCAGCAGTTCTGGCTGGAAAGCCGTGCCGGTATCGTCAACTGGAACAAGCAACTGACCGGTGCGGCAAGCAGCGCGCCATTCGGCGGTGTCGGCGCCTCGGGCAACCATCGCGCAAGCGCCTACTACGCAGCAGATTACTGCGCGTATCCGGTGGCGTCGCTGGAAACCCCGAGCCTGGTGTTGCCTGCGGCCCTGACACCAGGCGTGAAGATGGCGTGATGCCCATCGCCAGCAGGCTGGCTCCCACAGGTTCGGTGGTGTTCACACATTTTGTGTACGGCTCAATCACTGTGGGAGCCAGCCTGCTGGCGATGGCCGCGCCTCGGTCTAAAAGAACAGTTACTTGAAGCCTATAACAACAGATTCTCGTGGAGCCTCGCTATGAAATCCTATGAAGTCAATTTTGACGGTCTAGTGGGGCCGACCCATAACTACGGCGGTTTGTCCTACGGTAACGTCGCGTCCCAGAGCAACAGCCAGCAGTCCTCGAACCCGAAGGAAGCCGCGCTGCAAGGCCTGGCGAAGATGAAAGCGTTGATGGAAATGGGCTTTCAGCAGGGCGTGCTGGCGCCGCAAGAGCGCCCGGACGTAGCCGCACTGCGCCGTTTGGGTTTCAGCGGTACCGATGCTCAAGTGATCGAGCAAGCAGCTAAAGACGCTATGCCGTTGCTGGTCGCCAGTTGCTCGGCGTCGAGCATGTGGGTGGCTAACGCCGCCACAGTCAGCCCAAGTGCCGACACGGCGGATGGCCGCGTGCATTTCACCGCTGCCAACCTCAACTGCAAATACCACCGCAGCATCGAACACCCGACCACCAGTCGCGTGCTGGGCGCCATGTTCGCCGATCAGAAGCACTTTGCTCACCACGCCGCGCTGCCGGCCGTGGCGCAGTTCGGTGACGAAGGCGCCGCCAACCACACCCGTTTCTGCCGTGAATACGGTGAAGCGGGCGTCGAGTTCTTCGTTTTCGGTCGCAGCGCCTTCGACACCCGTTACCCCGCACCGCAGAAATACCCGGCGCGCCAGACACTGGAAGCGTCCCAGGCCGTTGTCCGCCTGCACGGTTTGAGCGAAGACGGCGTGGTCTACGCGCAGCAAAATCCGTCGGTGATCGATCAGGGCGTATTCCACAACGACGTGATCGCAGTGGGTAACGGTGAGGTGTTGTTCTATCACGAGGACGCCTTCCTCGACACCGAACAGATGCTCGCCGAACTGCAAAGCAAACTTGCCAAAGTCGGCGGGAAATTTCAGTCGGTCTGCGTACCGCGTTCCGCAGTAACCGTGGAAGACGCCGTTCGTTCCTACTTGTTCAATAGCCAACTACTGTCGCGTCCTGACGGCTCGATGCTGTTGATCGTGCCGGAAGAGTGCCGTGGCAATGAGCGTGTCTGGCAATACCTGCAAGGTTTGACCAGCTCCGGCGGCCTGATCCGCGAAGTGAAAGTGTTCGATCTGAAACAAAGTATGCAGAACGGTGGTGGCCCGGCTTGCCTGCGGCTGCGCGTCGCACTGAATGAAACCGAACTGGCAGCCGTCAATCCAGGGGTTATCATGACGGCACCGTTGTACGGCACGTTGACCGAATGGGTCGACAAGCACTACCGCGACCGCATGACTGAAAACGATCTTGCGGACCCGCAATTGCTGCTTGAGTGCCGGACGGCACTGGATGAACTGACGCAAATCCTTAAACTGGGCGCGGTTTATCCATTCCAGATCAATTGAAAGTCTCAAACGAGAGCGTAAAAAACATGAGCGATACCCTGCAGCTGATCCTTGAAGACACCGACGGCACGCAACTGGAAACTTCCTGCACCCGCGTCGCGGTCATGTGGCAAGGCAAAGAGCTGTGGATCCAGCACGATGGCCGCGGCCAACTGCTGATCGGTGTGGACGTTGAAGAAGGCGATGCTGAATACGCTAACCTGCTGCTGCGCCCATTGGCGACTAATCTGGTAAGTCTGCAACTGGAAATGGAACCGGCTGAAGTCGGTGACGAAGACCACGAGCACGGCCCGGATTGCGCACACGACCACTAAGGAAACCGCTCTATGCTCGCCCTCGGCAAACTGCTTGAACTGACCCTCGCCGGCCGCGAACCGGCGGAGAAGACTCAACTGACTGTCGAAGGCGTGCGGATGCGCTGGTTGAGCGAAGGTGCGCTGGAAGTCCGGCCACCTGAAGCTCGCGACAATGGCCTGGACCTGCTGCTGTCGGCCGGTATCCACGGCAACGAAACAGCGCCGATCGAGTTGCTTGATCGCCTGTTGCATGACATCGCTCGTGGCGACTTGAAGCCACGCGCACGAATTCTGTTTCTGTTCGGTAACCCCGACGCGATCCGTAAAGGCGAGCGCTTCATCGAACAGGACGTCAATCGGCTGTTCAATGGCCGGCACGAACAGAGCAGCGGCTCAGAAGCCTTGCGCGCTTGTGAGCTGGAGCGGCTGGCGGCGGTTTTCTTCAGCCTGCCGGATCGCCAGCGTCTGCACTACGACCTGCACACCGCGATTCGCGGCTCGAAAATCGAGCAGTTCGCCTTGTACCCCTGGAAGGAAGGTCGCCAGCATTCGCGTCAGGAACTGGCGCGCCTGCGTGCTGCCGGCATGGAGGCGGTGCTGTTGCAGAACAAGCCATCCATCGTCTTCAGTTCCTACACCTACGACAAGCTGGGCGCCGAGTCCTTCACCCTCGAACTGGGCAAGGCGCGGCCGTTCGGGCAAAACGCCGGGGTCAATGTTTCCCTGCTGGAAACCCGCCTGAAACAGATCATCGAAGGCACCGAACCGGAACTGACCGAATCGGCGCTGGACGGTTTGCAGCTGTACAGCGTGGCGCGGGAAATCATCAAGCACAGCGATAGCTTCCGCTTGAACCTTCCGGCGGACATCGAGAACTTTTCTGAGTTGGACGTGGGTTACCTGCTGGCGGAAGACATCGCCAATACCCGATGGATCATCGAAGAAGAGGGCGCCCGGATCATCTTCCCGAACCCCAAGGTGAAGAATGGCTTGCGCGCCGGCATCCTGGTCGTGCCAGCCACCGACGAAAACCTGGCCTGACAAACAATCTCTGTAGGAGCCGGCTTGCCGGCGAAGGCGGAGTGTCAGTCACATCAATGCTGGATGTTCCGCCGTCTTCGCTGGCAAGCCAGCTCCTACAGGGTTTGCGTTAAACGGCCACTGCGCGCGGCTCACTACGACGCAACGCCCGCATCTTGTGCAGCGTATCCGCGCACGTTTTCGCCGCTTCCTGACCTTTATGCACAAAATGCTCGAAGAAGAATTTCTGATGTTCTTCGCCGGCATGGAAGTGGTGCGGGGTCAAAACCACCGAGAACACTGGCACTTCGGTTTCCAGCTGGACCTGCATCAGGCCGCTGATCACCGACTGCGCCACGAATTCGTGACGGTAGATCCCGCCATCGACCACCAGGCCTGCGGCGACGATACCGGCGTAACGACCGGACTTGGCCAGCAGCTTGGCGTGCAACGGGATTTCAAAGGCGCCGCCGACTTCGAAGAAATCGATTTCCGATTCCTGATAACCCTGAGCAATCATTTCGGCCACGAAGCCTTTGCGGCTCTGGTCGACGATTTCTTTGTGCCAGCAGGCCTGGATGAACGCAACGCGCTCGCCCTGATGGTTTTTGCTTTTGCTATCGATTGCGGTGGGTTGCATGTTCTGACTCCTGTTTATGTATAAAACAGGGCATATGAATCGAATGGGATTTCAGGGTGCGCACGCTTGCACGAATGCTTGCGTACGGCCCTTTGGCGTCAATCCCGTTCTCTCTTCATCCGGACTATGACCGTCGGCCCCGGGATCACACCGGGTCTGCTGACCTTGTCGTCATACACAGCCATTTGCCGTGCCTGTCGCCAAGCGCTCGCGGGCTATGCGCGTTGCGCGCAATTACCGCCGGTGGGGAGTTGCACCCCGCCCTGAGAACGTTTTGCCGTCAGAATGTCTGGCAGCGCAGCGTTTTTAACACATATTTCAGAGCCGCGCATCGCTGCTATCCGATGATTGCAATCGACTTTTTCGCTGGCTTGAGAGGCCTTTTCCCGCTCAAGGGTTGATTATTCGTTGCCATGCCCGCAGTAATTCCTACCTGGAAGGGATATCCCCTGCTTACCGAGGCCAGATTCATGAGTGTTATCGATCTTCGCAGCGACACCGTCACCCAACCCTCTGTCGGGATGCTCGACGCGATGGCCAAAGCGGCCACCGGTGATGACGTTTATGGTGAGGACCCAACGGTCAACGGTCTGGAAGCCGAACTGGCAAAACGCCTTGGTTTCGCCGCAGCGCTGTTCGTACCGACGGGAACCATGAGCAACTTGCTGGGTTTGATGGCGCATTGCGAACGCGGTGATGAATATATTGTTGGCCAGCAGGCTCACACCTATAAGTACGAAGGCGGTGGGGCGGCGGTGCTTGGTTCGATCCAGCCGCAGCCGCTGGAAGTGCAGGCCGACGGCTCGCTGGACTTGGCTCATGTTGCCGCCGCGATTAAACCGGACGATTTCCACTTTGCCCGTACCCGTTTGCTGGCGCTGGAAAACACCATGCAAGGCAAAGTGCTGCCGCTTGAGTATCTGGCGCGGGCCCGAAGCTTTACTCGTGAACATGGGTTGCAGCTGCACCTGGACGGCGCGCGGCTATACAACGCAGCCGTCAAACTGGGGGTTGATGCCAGGGAAATCACACAGCACTTCGATTCCGTTTCGGTCTGCCTGTCCAAAGGCCTGGGCGCGCCAGTCGGTTCAGTGTTGTGCGGCTCTGCCGAGTTGATCGGCAAGGCGCGCCGTTTGCGCAAAATGGTCGGGGGCGGCATGCGACAGGCCGGGCTTCTGGCCGCGGCGGGTTTGTATGCCCTGAACAACAACGTCCAGCGTCTGGCCGATGACCATGCCAATGCACAATTCCTGGCCGAAGGCTTGCGTGCGGCGGGTTACGACGTCGAGCCGGTGCAGACCAACATGGTTTACGTGCAGATGGGCGAAAAGGCTGAAGCAATCAAGACATTCGCCGCCGAGCGCGGGATCAAGTTGAGCGCGGCGGGGCGTCTGCGTATGGTCACGCACATGGACGTCAGTCGTGAGCAAATCGAGCAGGTCGTCGCGGCATTCGTCGACTTTTCGCGCAAGTGATAGCGTTAGCGCTCCAATTGACTGTTTCTATCGTATAAACACGCTGTACCCCGCGCGCAGGGCCGATATAATGCGGCCCTTTGCCGTCGCTTCGTCTGTTGACGTTTCGAACAGGCCTTTGGCCGCAGCCTCCGTGGAAGAACCTAATGAAAAGCGCAGAAATCCGTGAAGCCTTCCTTCGCTTCTTCGAAGAGCAAGGCCACACCCGTGTAGCCTCCAGCTCTTTGATTCCGGGCAACGACCCAACCCTGCTGTTCACTAACGCGGGGATGAACCAGTTCAAGGACTGCTTCCTGGGCCAGGAAAAACGCGCGTACACCCGCGCGGTCAGCAGCCAGAAATGCGTGCGCGCCGGCGGCAAGCACAACGACCTGGAAAACGTCGGTTATACCGCCCGTCACCACACCTTCTTCGAAATGCTGGGCAACTTCAGCTTCGGTGATTATTTCAAGCGTGACGCCATCACCTACGCCTGGAACTTCTTGACGTCCGACCAGTGGCTGAACCTGCCAAAGGAAAAGCTCTGGGTCACTGTCTACGCCAGCGATGACGAGGCGTACGACATCTGGACCAAGGAAATCGGTGTGCCAGCCGAGCGTATGGTTCGTATCGGCGACAACAAAGGCGCGCCGTACGCGTCCGACAACTTCTGGACCATGGGCGATACCGGCCCGTGCGGCCCTTGCACCGAGATTTTCTACGATCACGGCGCCGACATCTGGGGCGGCCCACCGGGTTCGCCGGAAGAAGACGGTGACCGTTACATCGAAATCTGGAACAACGTGTTCATGCAGTTCAACCGCACCGCCGATGGCGTGTTGCACCCGCTGCCAGCACCGTCGGTCGACACCGGCATGGGCCTGGAGCGGATCAGTGCAGTGCTGCAGCACGTTCACTCGAACTATGAAATCGACCTGTTCCAGAGCCTGCTGATCGCTTCGGCCAAGGCCATCGGTTGCACCAACGATGCTCAGGCTTCCCTGAAAGTCGTGGCGGACCACATCCGCTCCTGCGGCTTCCTGATTGCCGACGGTGTGCTGCCGTCCAACGAAGGTCGCGGCTATGTACTGCGCCGGATCATTCGTCGCGCTTGCCGTCACGGCAACAAGCTGGGGGCCAAGGGCAGCTTCTTCTACCAGATCGTTGCGGCCCTGGTCGCCGAGATGGGCGAAGCCTTCCCGGAACTGAAATCCCAGCAGGCGCATATTGAACGCGTTCTGAAAGCCGAAGAAGAGCAGTTCGCCAAAACCCTGGAGCAGGGCCTGAAAATCCTCGAGCAGGATCTGGCTGATCTCAAAGGCGACGTGGTGCCGGGCGACGTAGTGTTCAAACTCTACGACACCTACGGCTTTCCGATGGACCTGACCGGCGACATCGCTCGCGAGCGCAGCCTGACCATCGACGAAGAAGGTTTTGAACGTGAAATGGAAGCCCAGCGCGTCCGTGCCCGTTCTGCCAGCTCCTTCGGCATGGACTACAACAGCCTGGTCAAGGTTGATGTGGCCACCGAATTTACCGGTTACAAAGCGACCAGCGGTTCGGCGAAAGTGGTTGGTCTGTATAAAGATGGTCAAGCGGTCGACGTATTGAGTGAAGGTGAAGAGGGCGTGATCGTCCTGAACCAGACACCTTTCTACGCTGAGTCGGGTGGTCAGGTCGGTGACTGCGGTTACTTGCAGGCCGGCGCTTCGCGTTTCGACGTGCGTGACACCACCAAGACTGGTGGCGCGTTCCTGCACCACGGCGTGCAGGCTTCGGGCAGCTTGTTGATCGGCGCTCCAGTGGAAGCTCACGTTGAAGCCGACGTGCGGCACGCGACTTCGCTGAACCACTCGGCGACTCACTTGCTGCACGCTGCATTGCGTCAGGTGCTGGGCGATCACGTTCAGCAGAAAGGCTCGTTGGTCGACAGTCAGCGCCTGCGCTTTGACTTCAGCCACTTCGAAGCCATCAAGCCTGAGCAGTTGAAGGCGCTGGAAGACATCGTCAACGCAGAGATTCGCAAGAACTCCACCGTTGAAACCGAGGAAACCGACATCGAGACCGCCAAGAAAAAAGGCGCCATGGCGCTGTTCGGCGAGAAGTACGGCGACAGCGTGCGCGTGCTGAGCATGGGCGGTGATTTCTCGGTTGAGCTGTGTGGTGGTATCCACGTCAACCGTACCGGCGACATCGGCCTGCTGAAAATCATCAGCGAAGGCGGTGTGGCGTCGGGCGTACGTCGTATTGAGGCAGTCACCGGTGCGCAAGCGCTGGCCTACTTGAACGCTGCTGAAGAACAACTCAAGGAAGCGGCCAACCTGGTAAAAGGTAGCCGCGACAACCTGATCGACAAGCTGTCGGCTGTGCTGGAGCGCAACCGTCTGCTGGAGAAGCAACTCGAGCAGTTGCAAGCCAAGGCTGCCAGTGCGGCGGGCGACGATTTGTCGGCCTCTGCGCTGGACGTCAAAGGCGTGAAAGTGCTGGCCGTGCGTCTGGACGGTCAGGATGGCAAGGCGCTGCTGGCGCTGGTCGATCAACTGAAAAACAAACTCGGCCGCGCAGTGATCCTGCTCGGCAGTGTCCATGAGGAAAAGGTCGTGCTGGTTGCAGGCGTGACCAAAGACCTGACTGGCCAACTCAAAGCCGGTGATTTGATGAAGCAAGCCGCTGCGGCAGTGGGCGGGAAGGGCGGTGGTCGTCCAGACATGGCGCAGGGCGGCGGTACAGACGCCGGCGCTCTGGATGCAGCATTGGCCCTGACCGTTCCATTTGTAGAGCAGGGTTTATAAGGCAGTGCTTCTGGCCCGCGGTCTAGTCGCGGGCCAGAACGCTGTTTGAGTGATAATTTGGGCGCCCTTCATGGGCAGAGGCGGCTTTGAAATGGCTTTGATCGTACAGAAATTTGGAGGCACCTCGGTCGGCACTGTCGAGAGAATCGAGCAGGTCGCCGACAAGGTTAAGAAATTCCGCGATGCCGGCGATGACCTGGTGGTTGTGCTGTCTGCAATGAGCGGCGAAACCAACCGTCTGATCGATCTGGCCAAGCAAATCAGTGGCGGCGACCAGCCGGTTCCTCGCGAGCTGGATGTGATCGTCTCCACCGGTGAGCAGGTGACGATTGCGCTGTTGGCCATGGCGCTGATCAAGCGCGGCGTGCCAGCGGTGTCCTACACCGGTAATCAGGTACGGATTCTGACGGACAGCGCGCACAATAAAGCGCGTATCTTGCAGATTGATGACCAGAAGATTCGTGGTGATCTGAAAGCTGGTCGCGTGGTGGTTGTCGCCGGTTTCCAGGGCGTCGACGAGCACGGCAACATTACCACCCTCGGTCGTGGTGGTTCCGATACTACCGGCGTGGCGCTGGCAGCAGCCTTGAAGGCTGATGAATGCCAGATCTACACCGACGTCGATGGTGTCTACACCACCGACCCGCGTGTGGTGTCCGTGGCCCAGCGCCTGGACAAGATTACCTTTGAAGAGATGCTGGAAATGGCCAGCCTCGGTTCCAAGGTATTGCAGATCCGTGCGGTCGAGTTCGCCGGCAAGTACAACGTTCCGCTGCGCGTACTGCACAGCTTCAAGGAGGGTCCGGGCACCCTCATTACTATTGATGAAGAGGAAACCATGGAACAGCCGATCATTTCCGGTATCGCTTTCAACCGCGATGAAGCCAAGCTGACCATCCGTGGCGTGCCAGACATCCCGGGCGTTGCCTTCAAGATTCTCGGCCCGATCAGTGCCGCGAACATCGAAGTCGACATGATCGTGCAGAACGTTGCGCACGATAACACCACCGACTTCACCTTCACCGTGCACCGCAACGACTACCAGGCGGCGCAAACCGTGCTGGAAAAAACCGCTGGCGAGCTGGGTGCCCGTGAAGTCATCGGCGACACCAAGATCGCCAAGGTATCGATTGTCGGCGTTGGTATGCGCTCCCACGCAGGCGTCGCCAGCCGCATGTTCGAAGCACTGGCCAAGGAAACCATCAACATCCAGATGATCTCGACGTCGGAAATCAAAGTCTCCGTCGTGATCGAAGAGAAGTACCTGGAACTGGCTGTGCGCGCTCTGCACACGGCTTTCGAACTGGACGCGCCGGCCCGACAGGGCGAGTGATGCGTTTGCCGAAGGGCGCGGTCTGACCGCGCCTTTTGTTTTTTGAATAGCGCGACCCAAGACTGTTCTTTTGCTCGCGCTGGTCAATACTCAGGCATGTAGGGCTGCGATCATTCTGGTTGTGGGTCGAGTGCCCTTTTTTTTGCAGACTGTTGTCCCTGAAATGAAATGCGTTAGGAGAAAGGTATGCTGATTCTGACCCGGCGGTGCGCTGAAAGCCTGATTATTGGTGATGGCGAAATCACCGTGACCGTGCTCGGCGTCAAAGGAAATCAAGTGCGTATCGGTGTCAACGCCCCGAAAGAGGTTGCTGTGCACCGTGAAGAAATTTACCTGCGTATAAAGAAAGAGAAGGACGAAGAACCAAGCCATTAATTTTTATCGTTTTTTATGTTTGCAAACGGGGAAAAGGTTGGTTAAGATACGCCCCGTGTTGCGGAGAGCTGGCCGAGTGGCCGAAGGCGCTCCCCTGCTAAGGGAGTACACCTCAAAAGGGTGTCGGGGGTTCGAATCCCCCGTTCTCCGCCATTATTTGCGTAGTACGTTGTAATCTGGCTTCTTCGGTAAGTTGTTGAAATTACTAGAAAAAGTGTTTGACATAGAGATTAGACGGCCTATAATGCGCGGCAACAAATGCACTCGTAGCTCAGCTGGATAGAGTACTCGGCTACGAACCGAGCGGTCACAGGTTCGAATCCTGTCGAGTGCACCATTTAAGAGTTGTTTGCAGTGATGCGAGCAACTTTGCTTCAGCCAGTTGTGGTCTGGTTTAAAAACACAAAATGCACTCGTAGCTCAGCTGGATAGAGTACTCGGCTACGAACCGAGCGGTCACAGGTTCGAATCCTGTCGAGTGCACCAAACACCAAAAAGCCCGCGTTTAACGCGGGCTTTTTGCCGTCTGGGATTTGGCTTTTCCTTTCGTACATCCTTTCTCATCAAATTCGACATGTGCGCTACGGCCTCGCTTGGCGTCGTAGCGGTAACTCGTTGATGAATTCCTGATACTGATCTTGTCTGGCTTGCCAAGGGCACTCTCGACGTCCTGCTGGCTCATGCCGGCGACGACACGTTGATTGATGATCGCTGTGCGTCGCTCCTTGGCGTTGATCAGATTCCCGCATTTGTCCTCGGCCTGACCCACGATGGTCGGCGCTCTCCTTTGGTTTTTTATACCTGATGTTTCGCCAATGTTGGCTTCTGGCATGAGCGCCATCGTGCTGCCGGGTGTGAACGTGTGTACATCCTGCAAAGACAGGCGCTCTCCGGCCGTGCAGCTCAAGGTGGTGAAGGTGACCTGTCCGTTGGGGGCTTCGCATCGGTGAACAGTCCCTGCCTGCAGTCGAGGCGGCAGGCAGAGCAGGGCGGTCAGCAAAAAATAGCGCGCAATCGATGGCATTTGACGTCCTCCATGACGGTCGATATCAAGGGTAGCTGCTACATTTTTTGAGGGTGGTGTGTTTTCTTTTCAGAATGAGTCGTCGCAATTGGATAGATAGGGTGGCGCTCAGGTTTGTCTTGCAAGCGCTTGTTTCAGCCACGATTTTTTAACGTTTAAAACCGTTGGGCGGTGTATCATTGCGCCCGTCAGCCCCGCCGGGGCTTGTGGAATACCTCCATGGACTTACCCAGTAGTTACTCAGTACCCCGTTTTACCAATCATGAATTGACTGATTGATCCTTCCGGCGTGCCCCGCTGCTGGGAGTGGAGTTCGCCTATGTCTGAAGTTGAAGTAAAGAAAACGCAAGAAAGCCTGCAGGACCGCCTCGCTCAAGTTGTTGAGCTGTTGCAGCGTCAGCGGGTCATCGAAGACCTGACTCATCGCCAGGAAGGTCCGCATCACGACCGGGTCGAGAACCTGGTTCACCGGCAAAATCTCGTCGAGCTGCAACGCAAGCTCGATGATCTGCACTCCGCAGACGTCGCCTACATACTTGAAGCGCTGCCGCTGCACGATCGTCTGACGCTTTGGCAATTGGTCAAGGCGGATCGCGACGGCGACATCCTGCTTGAAGTATCCGATTCGGTCCGCGAAACCCTGATCGCCGACATGGACGATCACGAGCTCCTGGCTGCGGCCAAGGACATGGACGCTGACGAACTGGCTGACCTGGCTTCCGAGTTGCCGCGAGACGTCGTCCACGAGCTGATGGAAACCCTCGATGGTCAACAGCGTGAGCGCGTTCGCTCTGCGTTGTCCTATGACGAGGAGCAGGTCGGTGCGCTGATGGACTTCGAGATGGTGACCATCCGTGAGGATGTCAGTCTCGAAGTGGTTCTGCGTTACCTGCGTCGCCTCAAGGAGTTGCCGAGCCATACCGACAAATTGTTTGTGGTCGACTATGACGGCGTGCTCAAGGGTGTGCTGCCGATCAAGCGCCTGCTGGTCAACGATCCGGAAAAACAGGTTTCGGAGGTCATGGCCAGTGATCCGGTGAGTTTTCACCCGGACGAGGACGCCTATGACGCTGCTCAGGCGTTCGAACGTTACGACTTGATCTCGGCGCCCGTGGTCGACAAAAACGGCAAGCTGATCGGTCGTCTGACCATCGATGAAATGGTCGACCTGATTCGTGAAGAGAGCGAAAACGAAGTTCTCAACATGGCAGGTCTGCGCGAAGAGGAAGATATTTTTGCGTCAGTCTGGAAATCCCTGCGCAACCGTTGGGCCTGGCTGGCGGTAAACCTGATTACCGCGTTTATTGCCTCCCGAGTGATCGGCCTGTTTGAAGGCTCCATCGAAAAACTGGTCGCACTGGCGGCGTTGATGCCGATCGTGGCCGGTATCGGTGGCAACTCCGGTAACCAGACCATCACCATGATTGTTCGAGCCATGGCGCTGGATCAGGTGAGTACCGGTAATACTTCGCGACTGATGCGCAAAGAGTTGGCGGTCGGTTTGATCAATGGTCTGGTCTGGGGTGGGGTGATTGGGGCGGTGGCCTACATGCTGTACGGCAGTTGGTCCCTTGGCGTGGTCATGACTGCCGCCATGACGCTCAACCTGTTGCTGGCGGCATTGATGGGCGTGTTGATTCCGATGACCCTGGCGCGGCTTGGACGCGATCCGGCGATGGGCGCGAGTGTGATGATCACCGCCATGACCGACAGCGGCGGCTTCTTCATCTTCCTCGGGCTGGCGACGATTTTCCTGCTCTGAATTGCCCGCTGTTAGAAACCCGCCATCGGCGGGTTTTTTTTCGCCAAATTTCAGGCAAAAAAAAGCCAGCGATTATGCTGGCTTGAGCTTTCGGGGTGAATCAGGAAGCGTCTGCGGTCAATTCAGCGTCATGGGCGATCAGCGAAACAAGTGCGTTTTGCTGACGGTGGGAGAGTTGACGGAAACGTTGCAGTAATTCGCGTTCGTGCAATGACAGCTCCGGGCTGTCCAGGCGCATGCTCAGCTCTTCGCCCAGAGCGCCTTCCTGAATAAGGCTCTGCTCAAGGCGCGCAATGATTTCGGAGTTCATGCTGCGATGATGATTGCGAGCCACTTCGGCAATGCGTTCACGCATTCCGTCTGGCAGACGTACGACGAACTTGTCAGCCGTACGGCTGGAATAAATTGCCTGTTTCAATGGGCGCATATATTTAACCGGGTTAGTTCAGGGGAGCGGTTCTCGGGATTGGCCGCAGGATGTCTGTTAGGACAAGCGCTCTGGCCAAATGTTCAACCTGAATTGAAGAGGCGCGCATCATGCCTCAAAGCAGCCAGATCATTGGCGTCAATTCTGTGACAAATATTGAACCGGGTAACGGCGTTATGCCAGCACCTGTATTCAGAAATGCGGACTGGTTGGAAAAGTTTGTCCATTGCCATATCTATGACCGCGCCGTCTGCCCAGCAGGTGATGTCTCAAGTCGCCCGAAGGTGCATGCTATGCGGATTCGATCTTTGATCCTTATCTGATACAGGATAGTGGCAAATGGCCGATTTACTAGGGGCGGACACGCAGTGGGGGATGATTCAAGATGGATGGCAGGCTGATTTATTTGATGGGGCCTTCCGGATCCGGTAAAGACAGCCTCATCGAAGCGGCTCGAGAACCTTTACGCTCCATGAACGGGGAAGTGGTGCGGCGAGTCATCACGCGCTCCGCAGAAAGTGTGGGCGAGGATGCCATCGGTGTATCCCGCGAAGATTTCCAGCGTCGCAAAGAAGAGGGTGAATTCGCATTGTCCTGGCATGCTAATGGTCTGGATTATGGTATTCCGATTCAAATTGATCAGTGGCTCAAGGACGGCCGACCTGTATTGATCAACGGTTCTCGCGGTCATCTTGCCGAGGCCCTGCATCGCTACCCGGCGCTTTTGCCGGTACTGTTGACCGTCAAGGATGAAGTGTTGCGTGAACGCTTGGTGCGGCGGGGCCGTGAGAGTCTTGCGGAGATTGAAGCGCGACTGAGCCGCAATGGGCAATTCACCGCGGGCGATTTGCCTGGTGATAGGCAGATCCAGCGACTCGATAACTCCGGCGAGCTCGCCGTAACCGTTGCCCATCTACTCAATCTGCTGAAACTTAACGCAGAACCGGATCAAACTTGATTTTTCGCCTGGCAATCAGCGCAAACACAAAAAACACGCCAAAAACGCCGCAAGCAATCAGGGGCAGGGTGATAACTGCCTCCTGCACCAACGCCACATGAAGAATGCCGCTCAGTAAGGCAAGGATCAAAAATCCTGCAGCTGATTTGGACATGCTGTGCTCCTGATAGGGGGTAATTCAAAATACCAAGCGTTCTGAAGACTGCGACTCCGGTCTTACTTCCTGGCGAATCAAGCCGCGCTGATCGTTCATGACCGCCAATTGCGGGGCTTTTTGCAGTTGAAGGTAATGCGGTATGCGTTGAGCGACCTGCACCGCGCTGCTCTCGGGGGCAAAATGAAAACCCGCCAGGACTGCAAGGGCGATCGCATTCGAGAGTAAAAAGGCGCGGTTCATGAGGCTCACCTCAGTTGTTCTGAGAACAGCTGAAGCAGCCCGCGCGCCAAGAGTTTAACGGCTATTAATTCCTTTAAAAACAACGAATTACCTTATATTTGGCAAAGCTCTATCTTGCAAACTGCAATGCTGGCATTTTGAGATGATGCAATTTGCACGGTAAACAAAGCCACGGTCATACGGGGCGTCTGCCTACATTTAAAAAGCCCTACGGACGACATGACAAACGCAGGGCCGCCCGTTAACATGCTCGCCGTCTACCGCATCTCGTGCGGGCGACTTGTGTCCCAGTAGCTCAATTGGATAGAGCATCCCCCTCCTAAGGGGAAGGTTGGCAGTTCGAACCTGCCCTGGGACACCATATAAATCAAGGCTTTCGCCGGTTATTCCTACCAGATCAGGGAAGCGCTACCAGCAGCGTACCAGCGCCAGCAAAAAAGGCTCCGCACTGAACGATCAGGCGGGGCCTTTTTGTTGGCGCTGAATTAACCGGTTAACCCTTCCTCGCACATACAAGTCAGCGATTTGCGCTCGTCATTGAAGACGCTGACCGACCATCTCCACCAAGCTGTGGTGTCGTTTCTTCAAACGACACCCTCCACCTTTGAGCGCTCGACAAGCTGTGTTGATTCCTACACAGAGTGTCGTTTTCTACACGACTATTTGGCGGGTCGCTGTATCGCCCCTCGATTTAGCCCTCCACCGTCGTACCTGGTCATGTCGGTTCGCGTTTGACCAGTTGCGCGGTCTTGCCTCGGTTTGAAACGGGGGTAAGTCGAGCTGCTGCCGAAGTCGCGCTTGAAACGCGGAAGTGAGCGCGGACCATCCTCGGTTTGAAACAGCAGATGGTCTGTTGATCCTGCTCGGGTTTCGCGATTTAAAATGCCAAAACCCATAGTGC
The DNA here is from genome assembly GCF_056401975.1 of Pseudomonas sp. P4_C8. NCBI lineage: Bacteria > Pseudomonadati > Pseudomonadota > Gammaproteobacteria > Pseudomonadales > Pseudomonadaceae > Pseudomonas > Pseudomonas sp. P4_C8. Next base: position 56,544 of record NZ_JBFUIH010000038.1, read on the forward strand.
GCATAATTCCGATTTCAAATCGGAGAACGTTGGGCGATACCGTGGTAACCACGCTGGCAACAGTGATGCTCTGTCCACCATTGGGGAGTCGTAGGTAGCCCGAAAACCCGCTCCCACAGCACAGCGACACCCTATGGGGGCATAAGAGGCCCGGCAGTGCATGAGGTGGTTGATGTAGTGGCCCCGTGTCTGGCGCCACTCTGGGCTGGCTGCGCTGGCGTGTGGACTGGTTGCGAGTTGAGTCGGGCGCTCGATGCGGTTGACGGCCACCAGGTGGGGGCGAGGGCGACTAGCCACTTTTGGCGAGTCGGTACCGGCCATGGTCGGAGGCATGTGATCGAGCAGACCAGAAAGGAGACTCATGGCGTCCCTCTGTCGCGATTGTCCGTCATCCAATGTGTGACTGGTTTCAAAAAACGGGGGAACGGGGGAACAGTGGGAACAGCCAATGTTTCCGGGGGCTTGAGCGGGGGGACTTGTACCCCTGTGTTTTTTTGGGGGAACAGCAACAGCCAGATCGGCGGAAAGATCGGCTGAGAAGGCAGGTCATCAGCAAGACCAAAATGCGCGGAATCTCCGCGTTGGAGGGGAGTCGTTTTGAGGAATGACACCCCCGTATATTCCCGTTGTAATTGGTCGAGATGAAATGACGGATCACCTCCGCGTTTAAAACGCGGGAGTGAGCACGAGCTATCACTGGTAAAGACTGGCGGATAGTCGAGTTAACCAGGTATATGCTTAGTTAACCGGGCTACAGGCCACGGTTCCCAAGGCCTCCAGCCCTGTTAACCAGCCGAGTTAACCTAGGAGTTAACCGAGTAAATTAGTCGGTAACTCCTAGGTTGACTGCCTGAAAGCCCCGGCCCGACTGGCTCTCAGCCGATTTAACCGATCAATTCAAGCGGCTAACCAGTTAACCGAGTATTTTAGTCGGTTAACTCCTTAGTTAACCGCTCTGAAAGCCACAGCCCGCGTGGCTCTCAGGTGAATTTAAGGATCGCCGAGTTAACCAGCTTAAATGCTTAGTTAACCGGGCTGCAAGCCACGTCCCGTAAGGCTTTCAGCCCAGTTAACCAACCGAGTTAACCAGTTAACTAACTTTGGCGGGGTGCCGCTAACGAATTTGCGCGAGTCTTCGCACCCGTGTTCCTCGGAAATCGCCAGGGTCCCCGGTGTGTTTTGGGAGCGCGGTTGCCACATCCACCGCCGCCGCGGCGATCTCTTTCATCATCACAACTGCCGACGCGCCGATGGGTTGGTGTATGTCACCTGTTTTGTCGCTCGACGTTGGGCATAGGGGTGCTGACAATCAAATAGGCCACGGGGAGGAGAACCCCGTTATTCAAGGCATTCAGCCTGAATGGATGACTAAACTGGACGCAATGACAAAACAACAACCAATGTCCGAAAATGGGTCATATGTAGCGAAGACGCGGGGCCCGAATTACCCCCTAGCCCCACCCCTTCGGGAGGACCCATTGTTTTTTCTGAATTTCCGGCATGCCGTGCGAGGGCGGATGGTTTTCGAAGATGTCTTTACTGTTGTGAATCACCTACCCGCTTAACCAAAACTGGCATGAGGAGTAGCTTGCCCGCCTAGGCACGTACTTAACGCGATACATTCGTCAGGCGAATATTGCATGTGCGTATTGTCGATTTCCATTCATAAGTCCTATACATCAATATCTCCCCATCCACACCGAAACACGAGAGGTTACGGTCATGTTTGGGAAGATCTCGATTCTTGCAAGTGTTCCAATGGGCCTGGCTCTGATTGCCGGCGCCTTGATTCCTCTACAAGCCTCCAGCAATGGCGCCCTTGGCCGCGAGCTCGGTCATCCACTCTGGGCTGCCCTTACTTCGCTGATCGTCAGCTCAGCTGTACTGATCGCCACCATCGTGGTTCTTCGCATACCGCAGCCAAACATTGCGGGAGCGTTGCAGGGGCCTTGGTGGCTCTGGATAGGTGGATTCAGCGGGGCCATTTACGTCGCAATGGCCACCTTCCTGCCCCCAAAGCTTGGCGCTTCGAACTACATCTTGTTCGTGATGGTGGGCCAGGTCATAGCCGCAATGCTAATCGATCACTTTGGCCTCCTCGGCCTGACCGCGAAGCCAATTAACCTTGTTCGGGTTGCAGGGGTGCTGATCATCTTCTTGGGATTGATCGTGGTTCAAGTGGGCTCAAACAAAGCGCCCGCTAATTCCGGAAAGTTGATTCAGACCGCAACGGTCAACGCGAACCTCAAATAAACCAGAGCCTCCCTTTCAGCTGGTTGTCGCTCTTAGTAGCCAGCCATTTTTATTCAGGTCGACCCTCTAGTCGAACCAACGGACGCGGCTTGCGTGCGAACAGCCGAGAAATTTTTCTCGACAGACATGAGGTGCATATGAACGGAAGTTCGGCACCATATTTTCGTAAAAAGATCGGAGTGTTATTTATGAATATCGTGAAACTGCAATTCAGTGACGGCCGTCCGAACGCTGTCGGCCTTGAAGAAGTAAACGCCGTGCTTCGGAGCGTAGGTGTTCGTGCAAGCACCGTGAGCATTCCGGACGCAGCCAAACCCATTTTGAAAGCATCGCAGTCCCGCACTGTCACCGAGGCCGAGCAAGAAGAACTGATCAAGCTCTTCAGCCTGAACCGAGCAGAGTTGCTTGAGCAGATCGAACTGGCTGGCCGTGTGCCCGAGACGCCACGTGGCGGCCTTCTTTCTACCCGTCAGCCTGGCGTTGCCCCCTATCCCAAGGTCTACGACATGCTGGCCATCCCTGACGAACACCGTGCGGGCGTTCTGGAGAGCTTCGGTCGCTTCCACGTCAACATGGCCGAGAACGGTGTAGGTATCGATGAAGTGATGACCGTCGTGTCGGGCGGCCCCTTCACCTGGATGTTCGTGCTGCCCGAAGGAGTTGTAGTACGGCTCACCGTTGGCCCAGCCAGTGAGGAAGCAGCGATTCGCTTGAGTTATCCAGGCATGGGCATTCACGCAGGATACATGGATGCGAAACAGGGCTTGATCGTGGCATATGCTCACGGCCCCGAAGAGTTCGTAGTCCACTACGACGAGCCTACTGCGCCTCATGCGTCTCTGTTGAACACCAATCCTTGGGTGGATTTTTCCGGCGGCATGCCCACCCTATACGACAAAATCCACTAAGCCTTCCGTTCACGAACCTCCATACCTTTGAGGAGTGGAGGTTCGTTTTCACTTTAGGAGCCGATCAAATGTCTATTTTCAGAGTCCAGCACATCGACCACGTTGTCCTGCGAGTGGAGGACATGGAGCGGAGTGTCGATTTCTATACTCAGGTTCTTGGGTGTGCGATCAAAAAGCGCAACGAACAATACGGCATGATCCACCTCGGAGCAGGAAGCTCGATGATCGATCTGGTGGATATCAATGGTCCCTTGGGTGCCATGGGCGGGGGGGCTCCAGGGAAAGAACGACGTAATGTTGATCATTTCTGCCTTCGAGTCGAACCCTTCGATGAGCAGGCAATCCTCGCCCATTTGCGAGCCTATGGCATTGCTGCTGACAAAGCGGTGACTCGGTATGGGGCGGAAGGCGTAGGCCCATCGATCTATTGCTTCGACCCAGACGGAAATCAGATTGAGCTCAAAGGGCCATCAGAAGCGGGCACCGCTTGAGCCAGAGATCAGGTGCCTCGGCTGCAACTCAAGATCGCTTCCCTGATCCACCTGTTTGCAGGATCTGCTTCCTTGCGGGTATGCCAGGCCTGCTGATATGACAAAACAGGAAGATCGAGAGGCGCATCGAACGTTCGGAGCGTTGGATATCTATCAAGTCCACTGACGGCCCAGCTCGCAACGGTCAGGATAAGATCTGTGCCGGCAATGAGCTCGATTGCGGCGCTCCAATGAGGAAGTGCCACAGCGATTCTTCGACGCAGTCCCATGCTTGCCAGCACCCTTTCGATCTCGTCATTCGCATCAGGCCGAAGGGCAAGCATCACATGCGGACGCTCCAGCCATTCCTCTAGCGTCAGGCAGCCACATTCCGGTAGGGCGCTTTCGTCGGCGAGGCTGACAAAATGCTCCGGGAAAAGCTCCTGCACATGGATGCCATCCGGATACTCCGGAAAGATGCCAAGCGCCACATCGAGCTCACCATCAGCTAATTGGGCCATCATGGTTTCACGACTCGCTTGGCTGACAGCCAGATCCACTCCAGGCGCTACACTGCGAACATGCCGTACCAAGCTAGGCAGTACCCGGCGAGTGGCATAGTCGGACAGCGATAGCCGGAACCGTGCTTGAGAGCTGCTGGGGTCGAAGTCAGAAGCCCCCAGCAAGTCATTGAGGTGCCTTAACGCCTGTTCAAGAGGTCCTAGCAAGCTTTGAGCTCTGGCGGTGAGCACCAATTGCCCGTCGCGGCGGATCAGCAACTGATCGTCAAAGTGCGCTCGAAGTTGAGCCAGGGCATGGCTGACAGCTGGCTGGCTTTTATGCAGTCGAACCGATGCCCGAGTCACGTGCCGCTCCAACAACAATGCATGAAGGGTTAGCAATAGATTTAGGTCGATTCTTCGTAGCTCTTCCAGCATTGGCTCGAATCTGTCAGGTGCGTCAGGACARCGTACCAAACTGTCGTAAGCGATGACAGATCACTCTACCGGAGCAGGGTGACGACTTCCGGAGCATTACCGAAAATGTTGCATCGACTGGTTGACTCCACACCCCAAAGCGAACGGTCACACTCGAAGTCAGCGGGTTGAAACCGTCATACTGTCGTATGAGCCGGCTCCCTACGAAAAGCTATTTACACCTGAGGCATAACAGGTAGTCGCGATTGCGCAATCAACCACTCGATGAAATTGCTCACTTCCTCACGATCGCGATTACCTTCGCTGCACACGCAGTAATAGTTCTGCAAAGCCGGCACGGCAAGGGCGAGAGGCTGTACCAGTCGGCCTTCATCGAGATCGCGGGCGGACACTATCTCATCGCTGAGTGCCACGCCGTACCCATCGCGAGCAGCTTGCAGAACCATGCCGAAATCATCGAAGTAAATATCCGAGTCACTCGATTGCCCAAATCGGGCCTGGGACAGCCAGCGGCGCCATTGCGCGCCATCGTCTTCATGAAGCAAACGATAATGAGCCAGGTCGGACACGCTTCGAATGGCCTTGGGGCCGCGCAATAATTGGGGGCTGCATACCGGTGTCATACGGATCCCGTGCAGTAATCGCCACCAGAAGCCAGGCCAGGGAGGGACGCCGTAAATCACGGCCAGATCGGCGCGCCGCCAATCGACTGTATTGAAGTAACTTGCGGTGATGACATTCAACTTGATGTGCGGATTGTCATCCATGAACGCGAAAAGCCGCGTGGCAAGCCAAGTTACGCCATGCACGCTGGGGATAGAAAGCGTCAGTTCGATTTTCTGCCGTTCTCCCTGATGTTCACTGGATAGCTGGCGCACCCCATCCTGGATTTCGCAAATCGCGTTGGCTACCCGATGTTGCAACAGGCGGCCATTGTCGGTCAGGACCAGTCGTCGACCTTGTTTCTCGAACAACTCCTTACCCAGACCGCTTTGCAGAACCCGAAGCTGCTGACTGATTGCGCCCGTGGTGACATGTAACTCCACCGCCGCTGCGGCAATATTGCCCAGTCGTGCGACACATTCGAATACCCGAAAACTATGGAGAGGTGGGAGCGCCATTTCTGTGCCTATATTTCAGTTTTACTAAATAATAACCCTATAAAAAGTTTAGCTTGTTTGCCCTCTTTGTCGCCAGCACCATTGCCCTGCGTTACCGCATTCCTCCTCTAAACCACCAAAACAACAAGAGAAATGTCATGAACCAAGTAGCCGCAGTTTTTCTGGGTTTGGGTATGGCCAGCAGCTTGGCCGTCGCAGCTGATATGAGCAGCACGAAACCTTCGTTCGCTCAGGGCGACACATTAAAAGTCTGTACGGCCGGCGAGTTTCCACCGATGGAGTTCTACGCCAAGCCCGGCGACACCCAGATGGTTGGTTTTGAGGTGGATGTCATGGCTGCGCTGGCCAAACACTGGGGCGTAAAACTCCAGTTGGTTGTGGGCGATTTCAAAGGTTTGTTGCCGTCTCTCGACTCAGAACGTTGTGATGTCGTTGCCAGCGGCATGACCCTTACCAGCGAACGTTTGAAGCGCTACGACGGTGTTGGCTATTTCAAATCGTCCAAGGTCATGGTGACGTCGGCACAGGATGAGCAAACCCGCAAGCCGGAGGATCTGAGCGGCAAGGTGATCGCTATCGAGGCGGGCACCACCTACGAAGACACGGTAAAGGCTCTCAACAAACAGCTGGTAGAAAGCGGTCGTAAGCCCATCAGCATGCAGACGTATCCGTCGGCTTCGGCGGTTATCCAGCAGGTTCTCGTAGGGCGAGCAACGGCGACGATCACCCAGGATACAACGGCGGCTTATCGCAGTACCCAGGTACCTGGGAAACTACAGATTACCTATACCTATCCCGACGCTGACCTGTTTGGACTTTACCTGCGCAAGAACACTGCCGATTTGCAAAAACTCAACAATGCGTTGGGTGCCTTGCAGCAAAGTGGTGAGCTGAAAACGCTGCTCGCCAAGTGGAATCTGCCGACCCAGTCGACAGACGTCCAATTGGCTCAGCAGTAAGGGTGAGCGTCATGGTGTTTGATTCTTCGTTATTCCTGGACGCCGTATTTGGCTGGCCGCTGGCTAAAGGGGCGCTGCTGACCCTTGTGTTGTCGGTTGGCGTGATGGCGTTGTCGATGGGCGTTTCGCTGTTCACCGGCTCCTGTGCAACTTCGTCGCGGCGCGGCGTGCGCTGGTCGATGGCCAGTTATGTGTGGTTGTTCCGTGGTGCTCCGGCGTTGCTGGTCTTGCTGTTTATCTGGAATGGGCTACCGCAACTGTTCCCCAGTTTTCGTGGCGGCTGGTTCACGCCTTTTCTGGCGGCATTCATTGCTCTGACGCTGATACAGATCGCCTATCTGACCGAGATATTTCGCAGTGCATTTGCTGCGGTGAGCAGCGGCCAGCGAGAAGGCGCAGCGGCATTGGGCCTGCATCGATGGCAAGTGTTCATGCTGGTGGTGTTGCCGCAAGCCTTACGTATTGCGCTGCCCGCTTTGGTTAACGAGTTCATCTCACTGCTCAAGGCGACTTCCCTGGCGACCATCATCTCTTTGAATGAATTGATGACCACCACTCAGTTTGCAATTGCCACGAGCTTTCAGTTCCTGGAGTGGTACAGCGCGGCGCTGGTTTACTACATGTTGCTGGTCTCGGTATTGACGGGCATGCAGATGCGCGTCGAGCGCGTTCTTTCCAATGGCTACCGCTAAGGGCGGTTGTTCGGCAAAACAGGAGACACCATGAAACTGTCCATTGATACGCCAGTCGAGCTTGCCAAAACTCAGCCAACTGCGGTGGAAATTCGGGGGCTTGGCAAATGGTACGGGGCGTTCCAGGTACTGAAAAATGTTGATCTGGATGTCCAGCAGGGCGAACGGGTAGTCATTTGCGGGCCCTCCGGTTCTGGCAAGTCCAGCCTGATTCGCTGCATCAATCGCCTGGAGGAACACCAGGAAGGACGCATCGTCGTCGACGGTGTGGAGCTTACCGGCCAGCTCAAACGCATCGATCGGGTGCGTAGCGAAGTGGGCATGGTGTTTCAGCACTTCAATTTATTTCCCCACCTCACCATTCTTGAGAACTGCACCTTGGCGCCACGCTGGGTACGCAAGATGCCTCGTCGAGAAGCAGAGGAACTGGCCATGCATTACCTGGAGCGGGTACGCATCCCGGACAAAGCCCACTGCTATCCGGCCAAACTCTCGGGTGGCCAACAGCAGCGAGTCGCTATTGCACGAGCCTTGTGCATGAACCCCCGGGTGATGCTGTTCGATGAACCGACCTCGGCGCTGGACCCGGAGATGATCAAAGAGGTGCTCGACACCATGGTTCAACTGGCGGAAGAGGGGATGACCATGGTCTGTGTTACCCACGAAATGGGCTTTGCTCGCAAGGTGGCTGACAAGGTTGTCTTCATGGACGCAGGTCAAATTGTCGAGTGTGGTTCGCCTGATCAAATATTTACCCAGCCAAGCCACGAACGAACCCAGCGCTTTCTTGGCCAGCTTCTGCATTGAGGTGCCCCATGAGGGATGAATGGTACGAAAGGCAGGATCTGGGCAATGGCATTACGCGCTTGAGCGAGCCTCATGTGCACCGCTACTTTGCCGCTAACCTCTTTCACGTGCGAGGGCGCGATGCCGATCTGGTGATTGATTTCGGCATGGGGTTGGTTCCGTTACGACCGGCCCTGGCTCTGGAAGAAGGTAAGCGGCTTGTTGCGGTGGCGACCCATATTCATGCTGACCATGTTGGCGGTTTCCATGAGTTCGAAACACGACTTGGGCATCCGGCTGAGGCGGAAGACTTTGCCTGCATGGTTGATCAGGACACCTTGGCTCATGTGTTTCGCAGCTTGCCGGGCGCAGTGGAGCTATCACCGTGCCTGAACTGGTCGCCGGAGCACTACTGCATCAGGCCGGCTCCATTGACTCAGACCGTGGAGGAGGGTGACATCATCGACCTGGGAGACAAACAGCTACGGGTACTTCATTTACCCGGTCACTCTCGTGGTTCGATTGGCCTGTTCGACGAATCGGCAGGTGTGCTTTTCAGTGGTGATGTCATTTACATCGGTGGTTTGGTCGATAACCTGCCCTGCTCGAACCAGACTCTTTACCGTCAGACGATGCAACGTTTGATCGATCTGGAGGTGCAGTGCATTCACGGAGGACACGGCGCAGCCATGTCCTCCGAGCAGATGAAAGCTATTGCGAGGCAATATCTTCACGGCACATCAGCCAAGGCAACGATCTGATCGGGCGGGTTGAGGGCCGAGTCTGTCTCGGGTTCACTCGCTTCGTCGCTTTAAATCCTCTTATAAGATTAATTTCGGTCCTCGGCTCCAAGCCTTACAGGGCGCGCTCTACGGCGCTTTCGCCCCTGTCGGGCATCTTGCTCCTGTCTTACTCGGCAGTGGGCGTTTCCACGGATTGACTCCTGGAGGTTTGCGAGGCGTTCAGGCTTTGTGTGGTGTGGCGTCTGACCGGTCGGGAGTGTTTCTAATTCGACTTCCCATCGACTTGGGAATCAGGACCGCCCCTTGGCGTTTGCACAGGAAGCTGTTTTAAATCCTCTCGTATGGTTGTTTCTTGAAAGGCAGTGCAGCCTTTGCTCTGTAAGGCCTGTAGAGGATTACCGGAATCTCCGGATCTAACACCGGTCAACCTGAGCCGTGACCAAATTGAACCCGTATCTAACGGTGCCCGGAGATACCTTCGGGTTACCTTGGCGCCTCAGGAGGCGAAGCGGTCATATCCAGCGTCCGTTTTTGGCCGATTTCTGCCCGTCGCGACAGGCAAAAATCGGCCAAAAGCGGACATGCTCTTCTCAACTGCGCTTAGCATACTGGCTTGAATTCGCCTAGGGTCGTTCTGGTGTGAGGTAAGTCTGTTGTCGATTCACGCCCCGATGGCAACAAGTCTCACCCTGTGGCAGTCAGACGGCCCAAGTTTTTGACCGCTTGATGAGCGGACATCAATTGGCATCACAGACTGTCCGGACTCATTGTCCAACAGCACAGAACGCGCCTCTTCCGGCTTGAACAGGAAACGTTCGCCCCACTGCCTCATACTGACCACAACCGGAAAGATCTCCCGTCCTTTGTCCGTAAGGACGTACTCCTTGTAGGCGCTTCCATCTGACGCCGGTCGAACGTCGAATACACCGGCCTCAACCAACGTTTTCAGACGCGATGCCAAAATATTTTTGGCCACGCCCAAGCTCTTTTGAAACTCGCTGAATCGGCGAATGTCGTCAAATGCGTCGCGGATAATCATGAGCGACCAGCGATCCCCAATTGCCTCCAGTGTTCTTGCTACCGGGCATTCGCTGCTTTGCGGTGAAGCGCCTTCGACCATCGTATTTACCTTTTGGATAAGGGTTGCCAAGTCTGTCGATCAATCTGGAGCAACATGGTTGCAATTTGAAACCAAGTTTGGCAATAATTAAAACTAGTTTCCAATTGAAACCAGTTTAACGCCATGGAGGCGTGCATGACAGCAGATGCCGACTCAGCCACCAAACGTTTCTCCAGGCAGACTTCGGGATTGCCGCATACGGATACCGGAGAAAGCAGCAGGACCGACCGGTCTCCGGGGCTTTCTCCCTCGCTCACGTTATTGTTTTCCGTCACCTGCGCACTTGCAGTAGCCAATGTTTACTTTGCCCAACCCTTGCTCGCCTCAATCGCTGAGAGCCTGGGCGTCGCCTCAGGATTGATCGGGGTCGTGGTGACAGCCACTCAGGTTGGATACGCGCTGGGGTTGCTGTTCATCGTACCGCTGGGCGATATGGTCAACCGTAAACGGCTGATTTTGACTCAAGTGATGTTGTCTGCAATTGCGCTTGCGGCAGTCGGCGCATCACAGCAATGGCTGACCCTGCTGGGAGCCATGAGCGTGATGGGCTTACTGGCAGTGGTCGTTCAGGTGCTTGTGGCATATGCCGCCGTGCTGGCAACGCCATCACAACGTGGGCAGGCAGTGGGAACCGTAACCAGCGGAATTGTCCTGGGCATTCTTCTGGCGCGGTTTACCTCTGGGCTGATCGCAGATCTAGCGGGTTGGCGCGCCGTTTATTTCGTTTCCTCAGGATTGATGCTTACCATTGCGGCGGTGCTCTGGAAAGTGGTTCCTGCCGCAGTGTCGCCACGCAATCAACACTCCTACCAAGCTCTCATCCGGTCGTTCTTCAAGCTGTTCATGACCGAACCGGTTTTGCGGATCAGGGGCCTGTTGGCCTTACTGATCTTTGCCGCTTTTTCCGTGCTATGGACATCCATGGTGCTGCCGTTGAGCGCTCCGCCGCTGTCGCTTTCACACACTGCCATCGGCATGTTCGGCTTGGCCGGCGTCGCCGGTGCCCTTGCTGCCAGAAGAGCCGGTCGCTGGGCCGATCAAGGTTTGGGACAACGAGTTACCGGTATTTCGCTGGGGCTCCTCACGCTTTCTTGGTTGGCCATCACTTTTGCCGAGACGTCCCTGATAGCGCTGGTCTGCGGAGTGGTCTTGCTCGACTTCGCGGTGCAAGCAGTACACGTCACCAACCAGAGCCTCATTTTTGCTGCACGACCCGACGCCCAAAGTCGCATGGTCGGCGCATACATGTGCTTCTACTCGGTCGGTAGCGCGCTGGGAGCGGCAGCCGCGACTCAGGTTTATGCGCTTTGGGGCTGGATGGCAGTAAGCCTGCTGGGCGCCTTGATCAGCGCTACAGCTTTAGCGCTGTGGGTTCTTACAAGTCATTTCCCAACGAACATTCAAGGACGATCAGTATGAAAGCCGGGCACCTACTACTCGCTATCTCGATTACTGCCATATGGGGCGTGAATTTCTCGGTTATCAAACTGGGCCTCACCACCGTTGATCCGCTGATTCTTGCTGGCATTCGCTTCACGCTTTGCGCACTACCAGCGATCTTTTTCATTCCGAAACCTGATGTGCAATGGCGCTACATTATTGGTTACGGAATGGTCTTCGGTATCGGACTTTGGGGCGTCGTTAACATTGGCATCAAGTCTGGTCTTTCAGCAGGCATCGCTTCGCTGGTGCTTCAGTTCAGCGCGTTTTTCACCATCCTGCTGGGCTCATGGATATTCAAGGAAGCGATTTCCCGCTACCAACTTGCGGGTATAGGTATCGCCTCCTGTGGCTTGTTGAGCATCATCTCAATTGTTGATGGGACAGTAACGACGGCCGGGCTGTTCTTGGTGCTGCTGGGAGCGGTCGCCTGGAGTGCGGCCAACGTGATCAACAAAAAAGCGAAGACCACCCAGGTCTTCGCTTTCCTGGTGTGGTCCAGCGCGTTCTCGCCCATCCCGCTTTTCGCGCTTGATTACGCTGTTAACGGCTCGACGGGTTACAGCGCATTGGTGAATCAACTCGACTACCGCGCCGTCCTGTCGATCCTGTTCCAGGTATACCCTAATACACTGTTCGGCTACTGGGTGTGGAATTCACTTCTGAAACGATATCCAGTGTCTACAGTCGCGCCATTGTCGTTATTGGTGCCGGTATTCGGACTGCTCGGTTCAGTCATAATTTTCAATGAGAGCCTGTCACTCAACAAAATCGTTGCAGTCGTTCTCATCGTGTCGGGTCTTGGCGTCGGCTTATACGGACAGCGCGTCCTCAGTGCGGTGCTCAAGCGTTCTGACCGATGTCCATCGTGATGTAACAGCACGAGCTGGAGACCTTCTGAACACTGCTGAAGCCTAGGGTGACTTCTGCGCTCAAGCTTTAGCAAGAAGACACCATAGATTCATTCGATATGGATGACTGGCAGCTTCGCGCCCTTCGTGACAGGCAGAAATCGGCCCAGAGTGTGTAAAAACGCATTCGCGAACCCTTGCTATGATTTCTGAGGATTTCATCGCAGGGATCGCCCATGAAGCGCTTTATCCAAGGTGAACATCGAGGCCAAGGCACCTTACTTCCCGAGAGCCTCGACGACTACGTCAGCGATACCAACCCGGTGCGCGTAGTCGATGTCTTCG
>NZ_JBFUIH010000039.1:0-66944 GCF_056401975.1 Pseudomonas sp. P4_C8
GCTCGCGATGGAGCTCGCGATGGAGGCAGCACATTCAACATTGATGTGTCTGACAAACCGCCATCGCGAGCAAGCTCGGCTCCTACAGAATTTGCGGTCGTTCTTTAGACCGCCATTGGCGCGGTCATCGGCGCATGGTGCTGATAACCCTCAAGCGAGAAATCGCCCGGTTCGATCAACTCCAGCCATTCCGGCTGATACTCACCCGTCTTGGCAAACTCCGGCACTCGATCACTGATCACCAGTTTCGGCATCGGGAACGGCTCGCGCTTGAGCTGTTCGTTCAGCATGTCCAAATGGTTTTCGTAGACATGGGCGTCACCGATGAAATAGGTGAACCAGCGCGGCGTGTAGCCGGTCAGGCGACCGATCAGGCTCAGCAGCGCGGCGCCTTCAGTGAGGTTGAACGGCGTGCCCAGACCCAGATCGTTGGAGCGGATGTAGAGAGTCAGGGAAATTTCCTTGGTCTCGACATTCGGGTGGAATTGGTACAGCAGATGGCACGGCGGCAGGGCCATTTCATCGAGTTGGGCGACGTTCCAGCCGTGGAACAGGATGCGGCGGCTGCCCGGATCCTTGATGATGGTGTCGACGCACTGACGGATCTGGTCGATCGCCTTGTACAGCACCACGTAGGCCTGACCGTCTTCTTCGCCCTCAGCGATCTGGCGATAGCCCTGGCTCAAGGTCTGCTCGATCGCGGCTTGGTTGCTGACCGGGATCTGCTTGTACGCCGGCCACTTGCGCCATTGCACGCCGTAGATTTCACCGAGGTCGTCTTCGCCCTGACGGAACGGGTTGGCCAGCCACTGCGCGTTTTCATTGGCGTTCTGGTCCCAGACCTTGCAGCCCAGCGCCCGGAATTCCGCGGCGTTGTTCACGCCACGCAGAAAACCACACATCTCGCCGACGGCCGATTTGAAGGCCATCTTGCGCGTGGTGATCGCCGGGAACCCTTCTTTCAGGTCATAACGCAGCATCGCGCCTGGAAAGCTGATGGTGTTCACGCCGGTGCGGTTGGCTTGCTTGGTGCCATTCTTGATGACGTGGGAGACCAGTTCGAGATATTGCTTCATGAGTTACCTGTGTCCTTGAACCCGGAGGCCATCGCCCCCGGGATTCGAATTTATACGGCCGCCGCTGGGGTCGCCGGAGCGCGGTGATATGCCAGCCAGATCAGGAACAGACCGCCGACGATCATCGGTACGCAAAGCACTTGGCCCATGGTCAGCCAGTTCCAGGCCAGATAGCCCAGTTGCGCGTCCGGTACGCGGACGAATTCGACGATGAAACGGAAGATGCCGTAGAACAGCGCAAACATCCCGGACACCGCCATGGTCGGCCGCGGCTTGCGCGAGAACAACCACAAGATCAGAAACAGCGCGACGCCTTCCAGCGCGAACTGATACAGCTGCGACGGATGGCGCGCCAGTTGCGCCGGATCGGTCGGGAAGACCATCGCCCACGGCACGTCAGTCGCCTTGCCCCACAACTCGGCGTTGATGAAGTTACCGATACGCCCGGCACCCAAGCCAATCGGCACCATCGGCGCGACGAAGTCCATCAGCTGGAAGAACGACTTGTTGTTCTTTTTCCCGAACCACAGCGCCGCGAGCATCACGCCGATGAACCCGCCGTGGAACGACATGCCACCCTTCCACACTTCGAAAATCAGCGCCGGGTTGGCCAGGTAGGCGTGCAGATCGTAGAACAGCACATATCCCAAACGGCCGCCGACGATGACGCCCATCGACATCCAGAAGACCATGTCGGAGAGTTTCTCCTTGGTCCAGGTCGGGTCGAACCGGTTCAACCGGCGAGACGCCAGCAGCCAAGCGCCGCCAATGCCGACCAGGTACATCAAACCGTACCAGTGGATTTTCAGCGGACCGATGGCCAGGGCCACCGGGTCGATCTGCGGGTAAGGCAGCATTGCGACTCCTCGTTAGAGTTGAAACCAAAATTCCCGGGCGACGCTGCCACCTCAGGATTAAGCCAGGATTGCGCCGTGCGTCAGAGTAAGAAACTCAGGCCAACGCAGAACAGCAAAGCGGCAAACAGTCTTTTCAGCAACTTCGGCGACAGCCTGTGGGCCAATCGCGCGCCGATACGGGCGAAAAACATGCTGGTCAGGGCGATCCCCAGCAGCGCCGGCAAATAAATAAAACCGAGACTATGAGCCGGCAACAACGGATCGTGCCAGCCCAGAATCATGAAACTTAGTGCACTGGCCAACGCGATGGGCAGACCGCAGGCCGATGATGTGGCCACAGCTTGTTGCATCGGCACACTGCGCCAAGTCAAAAACGGCACTGTCAATGAGCCGCCGCCAATCCCGAATATCGCCGAGGCCCAGCCAATCACGCTGCCGGCCATGGTCAGACCGAGTTTGCCCGGCACCGTGCGACTGGCCTTGGGTTTGACGTCCAGCGCCAGTTGCGCGGCGATGACCAGGGCGAATACGCCAATGATCTTCTGCAAATTCGGGCCGGAGATCGCTTCGGCGGTCAGCGCGCCGAAACCGGCGCCGATCAGAATGCCGGCGGTCATCCAGACAAAAATCGGCCAACGCACCGCGCCACGACGCTGGTGTTCGCGGACAGCGTTGATCGACGTAAAGATAATCGTCGCCAGGGACGTGCCGACCGCCAAGTGGGTCAGGATCGACGTGTCAAAGCCCTGCAAGGTGAAACTGAATACCAACACGGGGACGATGATGATCCCGCCACCCACCCCGAACAGCCCGGCCAGCACGCCTGCGCAGGCGCCCAGCGCCAGATAGAGCAGAAAATCCATGCCTGCATCCCACTCTTCACCCAAAACCGGAGCGGCATGGTAACGGATGCATGGCCTTGGGCTCCACTGGATGGCGATGGATACCCGCGCGATGTCTGCGTAGAGTGGGCAAAAAACACACAAGGACCACCTTATGTGCCTGATTGTCTTCGCCTGGCGGCCCGGCCACGCCCAGCCGCTGATCGTGGCGGCCAACCGCGACGAATTCTATGCCCGCCCGAGCCTGCCCCTGGCGCAATGGCCCGAAGCGCCACACGTTTATGCCGGCCGCGACCAGGAAGCCGGCGGCACCTGGCTCGGTATCGGCGCTAACGGGCGCTTCGCCGCGCTGACCAATATTCGTGATCCCCATCAACCGCCGTCGCGAAAATCGCGGGGTGAGCTGGTGGCCGGTTTTCTGTTAGGTGACAAACCGATTGCTGACTACTTGGACGACGTTGTCAGACGTTCGCTGGAATATTCCGGGTTTAATCTGTTGATCGGCAATGCCAACGAGCTGTGGCATTTCAATGCACGGGCGTCTGAAGCGGTGATGCTGGCACCCGGTGTTTATGGGCTGTCGAATGCAGGCCTGAATACACCGTGGCCGAAATTGCTCAAGGCACGGGCGGCGCTGGAGGAAGTGCTGGGGGATCCACAGCCTCAGGCTTTGCTGGCGTTATTGGCGGATTCGCAGACGGCGCCGTTTGCCGAACTGCCGGACACCGGAGTTGGGTTGGCGACCGAGACATTGTTGTCGAGTGTGTTTATTGCCAGCCAGAGTTATGGGACGCGGGCGAGTACGGCGTTGATTGTTCAGGCGGATGGGACGCGGCATATGGTCGAAAGGAGTTTCGGGCCGTATGGCGGGCATTTGGGGGAGGTGGAGATCAGGATTTAGGCGTTGCCTGGACTGACGCCATCGCGGGCTAGCCTTGCTCCTACAGGGTTGTGGCTGCACGCAGTAGCGCGAACGACACAAATCCGTAGGAGCATGGCTTGCCCGCGATGGGACCACCAATGTCTTAGAGGGGCTTGATCGCCGCCGGATTGATCATCCGCGCCAACCCAAGGTTCTTCAGCGCCAGTTGCAGCGAGCTGTGGATAACTTGCGGGTTGTCGATGGTCATCAGCTCCGCGAGCAAATCCTTGGCCTTGCTCAGGTTGACCTGACGCAGCATCCACTTCACTTTCGGCAAGTTGGTGGCGTTCATCGACAGGCTGTCGAAGCCCATCGCCATCAACAGCACCGCGGCCGCCGGATCGCCGGCCATTTCACCGCAGATACTCACTGGCTTGCCTTCGGCATGAGCGTCACGCACCACGCTCTGAAGGGCTTGCAGCACCGCTGGGTGCAGGTAGTCGTAGAGGTCGGCTACTCGCGGGTTGTTTCGGTCTACAGCCAGCAGGTACTGGGTCAGGTCGTTGGAGCCGACCGACAGGAAGTCCACTTGCCGCGCCAGTTCCTTGGTCTGATAAACCGCCGCCGGAATCTCGATCATCACCCCGATCGGCGGCATAGGCACGTCGCAGCCTTCGTCGCGGACTTCGCCCCAGGCCCGGTGAATCAGGTGCAGGGCTTCTTCGAGTTCGTGGGTGCCGGAGATCATCGGCAGCAGAATCCGCAGGTTGTTCAAGCCTTCGCTGGCCTTGAGCATGGCGCGGGTCTGGACCAGGAAAATTTCCGGGTGATCAAGCGTGACGCGAATCCCGCGCCAGCCGAGGAACGGGTTGTCTTCCTTGATCGGGAAGTACGACAACGCCTTGTCACCACCGATGTCCAGGCTGCGCATGGTGACCGGTTGCGGGTGGAACGCGGCAAGCTGCTCGCGGTAGATTGCCAGCTGTTCTTTTTCACTCGGGAAGCGCTGGTTGATCATGAACGGCACTTCGGTGCGGTACAGACCCACGCCTTCAGCGCCGCGCTTCTGCGCCCGCGCCACGTCTGCCAGCAGGCCGGTGTTGACCCACAGCGGCATGCGGTGGCCATCGAGGGTCACGCACGGCAAGTCGCGCAGTGCATCCAGCCCGAGGGCCAGTTGTTTTTCTTCCTCGACCACTTCGGCGAACTGCTTGCGCAGCACTTCACTCGGGTTGGTGTAAACCTCGCCGTGGTAACCGTCGACGATCATCTGGATGCCGTCGACTTTCGAATACGGCAAGTCGACCAGGCCCATCACCGTCGGGATGCCCATGGCACGCGCCAGGATTGCCACGTGGGAGTTGCCGGAACCGAGGACCGACACCAGACCCACCAGCTTGCCTTCCGGCACCTCGCCGAGCATCGCCGGCGTCAGTTCTTCGCTGACCAGAATGGTGTTGTCGGGGTAAACCAGGGTTTGCTGACGCTCCTCCTGCAAATAGGCGAGCAAGCGGCGACCGAGGTCTTTCACGTCTGAGGCGCGCTCACGCAGGTAGGCGTCGTCCATCAATTCGAAACGGTTGACGTGATCGGTGACCACTTGGCGCAACGCGCCCTGGGCCCACTGACCGGTCTTGATGACGGTAGTGACTTCGTTGCCCAGCGCGGCATCGTCAAGCATCATCAGGTAGACGTCGAACAAGGCGCGCTCTTCCGGGCGCAACTGTGTAGCGAGCTTGGTCGACAATGCGCGCATATCGGCGCGCACACCTTCGATGGCGGTCTTGAACAGCCCGAGTTCGGCTTCGATGTCGACGATAGTCTTGTCCGGCACCACGTCCAGATCGGCGGGGGGCAGCATGACCACCGCCGTACCGACCGCCGCACCCGGCGAACCTGGCACGCCGACAAACTTGGCTTCCTGAATACCCTTGCCCTGACGGCCCAGGCCCCGGATCGAACCCGTGGCTTCGGCGTGGGCGATAACGCCGGCTAGCTGCGCGCTCATGGTCACGAGGAAGGCTTCTTCACCTTCATCGAACTGGCGGCGTTCTTTTTGCTGAATGACCAACACGCCGACAACGCGGCGGTGGTGAATGATCGGCGCCCCGAGGAAGGAGGCGAAGCGTTCTTCACCGGTCTCGGCGAAGTAGCGATAGCGCGGGTGGTCCGCAGCGTTTTCGAGGTTCAGGGGTTCTTCGCGCGTACCGACCAGGCCGACCAGACCTTCGTTGGGTGCCATGCTGACCTTGCCGATCGAGCGCTTGTTCAAGCCCTCGGTGGCCATCAGCACGAAGCGGTTGGTCTCAGGGTCCAGCAGGTAGACCGAGCAGACCTGGCTGCCCATGGCCTCTTTGACGCGCAACACAATAATCCCCAACGCCGCCTTGAGATCCTTGGCGGAGTTAACTTCCTGGACGATCTTGCGCAGCGTATTGAGCATGGCTCGGGGTCGAACTCCGTCGTCAGTCGCGCGTTAAAAGGCGCGGGGCAAGCTCTTTGAGAGCGCGTCGATACACCTCGCGCTTGAATGTCACCACCTGGCCCAACGGATACCAATAACTGACCCAGCGCCAGCCATCGAACTCCGGTTTACCGGTCAAATCCATCCGCACCCGCTGCTCGTTGGAGACCAGGCGCAGGAGAAACCATTTCTGTTTCTGGCCGATGCACAGCGGTTGGCTGTGGGTACGGACCAGACGTTGCGGCAAACGATAGCGCAACCAGCCCCGGGTGCAGGCGAGAATTTCAACATCTTCGCGCTCAAGACCCACTTCTTCGTTCAACTCGCGGTACAAGGCGTCTTCCGGCGTCTCCTGGGGGTTGATCCCACCCTGTGGAAACTGCCACGCATCTTGATTGATACGGCGAGCCCATAGCACCTGTCCGGCATCATTCGTGAGAATGATCCCGACATTGGGGCGGAAACCATCGGGGTCGATCACGGCAACAACCTCGCAAACGCATGTCGCCGCATTGTTCCACAAAGGTTGTGAAAGCAGCAACGCGCCGACCGACCTTATGTGCACTCTTGTGAAAAGTCCGTATTCTGGGCGCCTTTCTACAGACTTTTCAGCGAGTAACTGCAATGCGGCTGGCTTTATTCGACTTGGACAACACCCTTCTCGGGGGTGACAGTGACCACGCCTGGGGCGATTACTTGTGTGAGCGCGGCTTTCTCGACGCCGTCGCCTACAAGGCACGCAACGACGAGTTCTATCAGGATTACCTGGCCGGCAAGCTGGATAACGCCGCTTACCTGAACTTCTGCCTGGAAGTCCTCGGCCGCACCGAAATGGCCACGCTGGATCAATGGCACCTGGATTACATGCGCGATTGCATCGAGCCGATCGTGCTGCCCAAGGCCATGGCGCTGTTGGCCAAACACCGCGAGGCAGGCGACAAGCTGGTGATCATCACCGCGACCAACCGCTTCGTGACCGGGCCTATTGCCCAGCGTTTGGGGGTTGAGACCTTGATCGCCACTGAATGCGAGATGGTTGATGGCCGTTACACGGGCCGCAGCACCGACGTACCGTGCTTTCGCGAAGGCAAGGTGACGCGCTTGAATCGCTGGCTGGAAGAGACCGGCTATTCGCTGGAGGACAGCTATTTTTATAGCGACTCGATGAATGATTTGGCGCTGCTGGAGCAGGTGACGAATCCGGTGGCGGTTGATCCTGATCCGAATCTGCGCGCTGAAGCCGAGAAGCGTGGTTGGCCGGTGATGAGCCTGCGCGACTGAATACGCCATCGCGGGCAAGCCTTGCTCCTACAGGTTTGGCGTCGTACCCAAATTCGATGACCCGTAGGAGCAGGGCTTGCCCGCGATTGGGTCAACCCGGTTTCAAGCCCTACACAGGCTTGGCACCCATCAAACCCGCAATGGCCACAAAACAGACAAAACTGAACAACGCCAACGCAAAGGTAAATTTACCGACGCTACCCGGCGCCTTACGCAGTTTGTTAAGCCGCACCAGCAACCAGAACCACGCCAGCGCCGCCACGGTGTAAAGCACGCTCGACGCCAACAACCACGTCTGCCCCAACGACCAGCCCACCAGATGCACCATCCACCAGCCAGTCACCGGCATGCTCAGCAGCGCCAGGCCCATCAACATCCAGATAAACACGCGCGGTCGCTGCAAGGTGCGACTTGCCGCCGTCGCGTCGCCATTGCGCCGCGTGCGCCAGACCCAGATCCCAAGACCCAACGCGCCGATCAGCAACACCACGGTTGCAACCATGTGCGCCGCTTTCAGGGCAGTTAACGTTTCCATTGTTCGGTTTCCTTATGGCCTGCCCTTCAGAGTAGCCACTCAGCCGAGAAACAACTGATAGGCCGGGTTGTCGCTTTCGTCCCAGTACGGGTAGCCGATGTCTTCAAGGGCCGCCGGCACCAGATGACGCTCTTCATGCGGCACTTGCAGGCCCGCCACCACCCGGCCATCCGCCGCGCCGTGGTTGCGGTAGTGGAACATCGAGATATTCCAGCGCCCGCCGAGCTTGTTGAGGAAGTTGAACAACGCCCCCGGACGCTCCGGGAATTCAAAGCGCAACACCACTTCATCGACGACATGGGCCGCACGACCACCGACCATGTGGCGGATGTGCAACTTGGCCAGTTCGTTGTCGGTCAGGTCCAGCACCGGGAAGCCCTGCTCGGTGAGGCTCGCCAGGAGCGCACTGCGCGGATCGGTTTCCGGGTGCGTCTGCACGCCCACGAAGATGTGCGCTTCGCTGCCGGTGTTGTAGCGGTAGTTGAATTCGGTGATCTGGCGTTTGCCGATGGCTTCGCAGAACGCCTTGAAGCTGCCCGGTTTCTCGGGGATGGTCACGGCGATGATTGCTTCGCGCCCCTCACCCAGTTCGGCGCGTTCGGCGACGTGGCGCAAACGGTCGAAGTTGACGTTGGCGCCGGAGTCGATAGCCACAAAGGTATGGCCGGTGACGCCGTTCTGCTCGACATATTTCTTGATCCCGGCCACGCCCAGTGCACCCGCCGGTTCAGTGATCGAGCGGGTATCGTCGTAAATATCCTTGATTGCCGCACAGATCTCGTCGGTGCTGACGGTGATCACTTCATCGACATAGTCTTTGCAGATATCGAAGGTGTGCTGACCGATCTGCGCCACCGCGACGCCGTCGGCGAAGAGGCCCACGGTCGGCAACACCACGCGCTCGCCGGCCGCCATGGCGGCTTGCAGGCAGTTGGAGTCGTCCGGTTCGACGCCGATGATCTTGATTTCCGGGCGCAGGTATTTCACATAGGCCGCGATGCCGGCGATCAGCCCACCGCCGCCCACCGGAACGAAGATCGCATCCAGGCGCCCGGGGTGCTGACGCAGAATCTCCATGGCCACCGTGCCCTGCCCGGCAATGGTGTGAGGATCGTCGTAAGGGTGGATGTAGACGTAACCTTTTTCGTCGACCAGTTTCAGCGAGTAGGCCAGGGCCTCCGGGAACGAATCCCCGTGCAGCACCACTTTGCCGCCGCGCGAACGCACGCCTTCGACTTTGATTTCCGGGGTGGTCTTGGGCATGACGATGGTGGCTTTGACACCCAACACTTTCGCTGCCAGGGCCAGGCCCTGCGCGTGGTTGCCTGCCGAAGCCGTCACCACGCCGCGAGCACGTTCTTCATCGCTCAACTGGGTCAGCTTGTTGTAAGCGCCGCGAATCTTGAACGAGAACACGGGCTGCAAGTCTTCGCGCTTGAGCCAAATACTGTTGCCCAAACGCTCGGAGAGCTGGCGGGCAGTCTGCAATGGGGTTTCTATGGCAACGTCATAAACGCGCGAGGTGAGGATCTTTTTGACGTACTGTTCGAGCATCGGAAAGCATCACTGAGCGGGTTGGGCAGGGCCAAGGAGTCTAACCCGGCTTTTGGGCAGGCGACCACACGAATCAAGAGGTTTTAACCCTCGCAGGCGATAGAGATCCATTGTGGCAAGCTCCCTCACCACAAAACCCTGCTCCCACTGACATACCGTCGCACCGGCCAATCGGGCAATGACCTTCCCAGCCCCGGGGCTTATAATGCCGGCCTCTCGTCCCTCTTCGGCACCTCGGAGCCCGCATGACCCAGGATCAACTCAAACAGGCAGTGGCTCAGGCCGCCGTCGACTTCATCCTCCCGAAACTCGACGACAAGAGCATTGTCGGGGTCGGCACCGGCTCCACCGCCAATTGCTTCATCGACGCCCTGGCCAAGCACAAAGGCGCATTCGACGGCGCGGTCGCCAGCTCCGAAGCCACTGCCGCCCGTCTCAAGGGCCATGGCATTCCGGTGTATGAGCTGAACACCGTCAGCGACCTGGAGTTCTACGTCGACGGCGCCGATGAAAGCGACGAGCACCTGAACCTGATCAAGGGCGGCGGCGCAGCCCTGACCCGCGAGAAGATTGTTGCCGCCGTGGCCAAGACCTTCATCTGCATCGCCGATGCCAGCAAACTGGTGCCGGTGCTCGGTGCGTTCCCGCTGCCGGTCGAAGTGATCCCGATGGCCCGCAGCCACGTGGCCCGCGAGCTGGTGAAACTGGGCGGCGACCCGGTTTACCGTGAAGGCGTGCTGACCGACAACGGCAACATCATCCTCGACGTATTCAACATGCAGATCACCAACCCGGTTGAACTGGAAAGCCAGATCAACGCGATTGTTGGCGTGGTCACCAACGGGCTGTTTGCAGCACGTCCGGCGGATTTGCTGTTGCTGGGCACCAGCGAAGGCGTGAAAACCCTGCGCGCCGAATAAGCCATACACAACGCAAAACCTGCGCATGGCACCGATTTATTGTGGGAGCGAGCCTGCTCGCGATTGCGGACTGTCAGTTGATATCAATGTCGACTGATACACCGCGATCGCGAGCAGGCTCACTCCTACAGTTGTTTCTGGGGTGTTGGTCAGGGTTGTGGTGATTTTTTGAAGACGTAGAACAGATTCGGTTCGCTGACGAGGTACATCGTGCCATCGTCGTCCATGGCGATGCCTTCCGCTTGCGGCACGGTCTTTTGCAGGCCCTGGCGCCCCTTGTTAAGTGACATCGTACTCAACGGACGCCCGTCCACATCCAGCTCCAGAATCAGCCGCGACTCGTCAGACAGCGCCAGTAAATGGCCGCTGCGCTCGTCGTATTGCAGGCTCGACAGGTCTCGCACGAACATCCCGGCATCGCGCTTGGGGTTGTTCACCACGTGCACCGCGTAGGATTTCTCCGGGTTGTAATGCGGGAAGCCCTGCACTTCGTAGATCAGCATCGGGTCGCGCTCCTTGGCGACGAACAACCGCTTGCCCACCGAATCGTAAGCCAACCCTTCAAAACCCTTGTTACTGCCCATGTGCACGCCGAGGGTCATCTGCTCGGCGTCCGCACCATCGAGGAAGGTGGTGTCCTTCTCCAGATGAATCTTGATCAGTCGCTGCTGGCTTTCATCCGCGATCACGTAGGTGTCGGGGCTGATGAATTCCACCGCCTCCGGGTCGCCGAAGCCAATCAACGCCACACGCCGCAGGATCTTGCCCTCGAGGGACAGCTCGATCAGCTCGGAGTTTTTGTTGGTGACCGTGAACAGGCTTTTGCGCACCGGATCAAACGTCAGCGCCGAGACGTTATCGTCCAGCCCGTCGATCGCCCGTGCTTCGATGTCCACCCGGTATTGATCCAGGCCAATGGATTCACTGCTCTGCGGCTGCCAAAGGGTATGCAGGTTGAACCAGGCACGTTCGAACAAGCGCATGTATTGCACGACCGCAACCAGCACGATCAGCGCAATCACTGACAGGATCAAAATGAGGGGTTTGGGACGGGCAAGTCGGCGCATTCAGGCGAGCTCGAAAACAAAACAGGCGGATGAAATATCACGCCTGTATGCATTCAAGCTTAATGGCCAGTGGCTTTCGACCACAACTGCGCGAGTGTTGCCGCCTACTTCTGCTTTTCGAAGCGATAGAACAGATTCGGCTCACTCACCATGTACAGCGTGCCCGCTTCGTCCATGGCCACGCCTTCGGCACGGGGAATGGTTTTTTTCAGACCATTGAAGCCGCTCAACAGCGCGATGAAACTGACTTGCTCACCCTTTTTGTCCAGCTCCATCAACAAGTGGGACTCGGCGGACAGCACCAGCATGTGGCCAGTCCGCGGGTCGATGGCCAAGGCCGACAGGTTGCGCATGTCCAGCGCATGACTGGCCAACTTCAGCTTGTCACCGGTCAGGACCTTGCCGTCACCCTGCCAGGCAAACAATGCCGGCGGACGTTCTTCGCCCAGCAGCAGCTGCTGGTTGCTCGAATCCCAGGTGACACCTTCAAAGGCCTTGTTCTGGTCTTTCGAAGGCCCAAGGTCGTACTTCGGAAAGTTGGCGACGTTCAATTCACGGGTGTCAGCATCAACCTTGACGATGGTGATCAGGTGTTCGCGCTCATCGACAATCGCCAGCAGGCCGTTGCCCAGCACGGTGACGCCTTCAGGGTTGCTCCAGCCCACCAATGGAATTTTGCGCAGCACATCACCCTGCAACGACAACTCGACCAAGAACGGATTTTTACCCATCACCGAAAACAGGGTTTTGGTCTGAGGGTCGTAGGCGAGATCCGATGCTTCGTCCTTTTCCATACCCGGCAATGTTTTGGCATCGATCACTGCCCGGTAGTCAGGAAGCCAGATACTGGCCTGACGCTCGGCCGGGCTTTTGAATTGCTCTTTCACCCAGAGCATACCCCGGTCATCCCAATGCATCGCAAACGCCACACCGTAGGCGATGGCTGCAACCAGCAACAGCCAGGAATACCAACGCAAGGCGAAGCGGGAGCGGCTGGCAGTTTTGAAGGTGGGCAGCAGTGTGGTGGCCATTGGGGGATGCGTTCCAGAAATTCAGGCTAAGGGTAATAGCATAATTGGGACCGGCTCAAACGCCGCAAGCACCGGAATTATCCAGAGAAAATGTGAAAAAAACGGGAAATAGCGGGATTGCCCTACGGTGGCCAACCACGAAACCCTTGTAGGAGCCGAGCTTGCTCGCGATAGCGGTCGTTCATTCAACATCCAGGTTGAATGTGCTGACGCCATCGCGAGCAAGCTCGGCTCCTACAAGGGTTTTGCAGTCTCTGGACTTAGCGCACGCCGCTGGTGAAGCGGCTCGCGCCTGGCAACTCCAGAACAATCTCATCACCGACATTCAGCGGACCAACGCCCACCGGCGTGCCGGTCAGGATTACGTCACCAGCCTGCAGCGAGAAGCAGCCGGCCATGTGCTGGATCATCGGCACGATCGGGTTGAGCATCGCGCTGCTGTTGCCATCCTGGCGCACTTCGCCGTTGATGGTCAGGCGAATGCCGATATCGGTCAGATCAGCAAAGGTGCTGCCGGACACGAACGGCGCGATCACCGCCGCGCCGTCGAAGGACTTGGCGATTTCCCATGGCAGGCCTTTGGATTTCAACTCGGCCTGCTTGTCACGCAGCGTCAGGTCCAGCGCCGGGGCGAAACCGGAGATGGCATCCAACACTTCTTCGCGGCTCGGCTTGGTCGACAACGGCTTGCCGATCAACACAGCAATTTCTGCTTCGTAGTGAACTGAACCGCGCTCGGTCGGAATCGTAAAACTGCCTTCCAGCGGCACGACACAACTGCCCGGCTTGATGAACAGCAGCGGCTCGGTAGGCACCGGGTTGTCCAGTTCCTTGGCGTGTTCGGCGTAGTTGCGGCCAATGCACACCACTTTCCCCAGCGGAAAATGAATACGCGTACCGTCGACATACTGGTGCTGATAGCTCATTACCGACTCCTTCCTGGTTCGTTGATTCAAACAGCGAAAATCTTGCCCGGGTTCATGATGCCGTTCGGGTCGAACACCGCTTTAACTGCTTTCATGTACTCGATCTCGACCGGGGAACGGCTGTAGGTCAAATAATCACGCTTGGTCATGCCCACGCCGTGCTCGGCGGAAATCGAACCGTTGTACTTCTCGACGGTTTCGAACACCCACTTGTTGACGGTCGCGCATTTGGCGAAGAACTCGTCCTTGCTCAGGTTATCCGGCTTGAGGATGTTCAAGTGCAGGTTGCCGTCGCCGATGTGGCCGAACCAGACGATTTCGAAGTCCGGGTAATGTTCGCCGACGATCGCGTCGATTTCCTTGAGAAACGCCGGGACTTTCGACACGGTGACCGAGATGTCGTTCTTGTACGGCGTCCAGTGGGAAATGGTTTCGGAGATGTACTCGCGCAGCTTCCAGAGGTTCTGCAACTGGGTTTCGCTCTGGCTCATCACGCCGTCCAGCACCCAGCCCTGCTCGACGCAGTGCTCGAAAGTTTCCAGGGCGTGGTTGGCCACTTCTTCGGTGGTCGCTTCGAACTCCAGCAGCGCGTAGAACGGGCAATCAGTTTCGAAGGGTGCCGGGACATCGCCGCGCGCCATGACTTTGGCCAAGGCTTTATCGGAGAAGAATTCGAAAGCGGTCAGGTCGAGTTTGCTCTGGAACGCGTGCAACACCGGCATGATCGAGTCGAAATCAGTGGTGCCAAGTACCATGGCAGTGAGGTTTTTCGGGGCCCGGTCCAGACGCATGGTCGCTTCAACCACAAAACCGAGGGTACCTTCGGCGCCGATGAACAGCTGACGCATGTCGTAGCCGGTGGCGTTCTTGATCAGGTCGCGGTTCAGTTCCAGCAAGTCGCCCTTGCCAGTCACGACTTTCATGCCAGCAACCCAGTTGCGGGTCATGCCGTAGCGAATGACCTTGATCCCGCCGGCATTGGTGCCGATATTGCCGCCAATCTGGCTGGAACCTGCCGAAGCGAAGTCCACCGGGTAGTACAGGCCTTTTTCTTCAGCGACGTTCTGCAAATGCTCGGTGACCACACCTGGCTGACAAACGGCCGTGCGGTCAGTGAGGTTCACGTCGAGAATCTGGTTCATGTAGTCGAACGACACGACTACTTCGCCATTGGCGGCCACCGCCGCGGCGGAAAGCCCGGTACGACCGCCGGACGGCACCAGCGCCACCTTGTGTTCATTGGCCCAACGGACAATAGCCTGCACCTGCTCGGTGGTCTTGGGAAACACGATAGCGGTCGGGGCCGGGGCGAAATGCTTGGTCCAATCCTTACCGTAAGCATTCAGGGAGTCGGCATCGGTCAGCACCTTGCCAGGCTCAACCAGGGTCTTCAGCTCTTCAATCAAGGCAGGATTGGTCATCGACAGAACTCTCGAACAATTCATGGTCATCCTGAGAACGCTTCACGTCGCAGGAATGAGTGTTTAGCGGGGCGCCTATGCTAGCATATCGACCCCGCAGGATAGTGCCCAAAGGCTGTTCTGCGGCGACGGCTTTCTTGCCGTCGGGGTCAGCGTCTGTTGACCATTTCCTGCCATTTTTCTCCGGGATACAGGTTTACGCAGATGAGCAAGACTTCTCTCGATAAGAGCAAGATCAAGTTCCTTCTTCTCGAAGGCGTCCACCAATCGGCTGTCGACGTTCTCAAGTCGGCGGGTTACACCAGCATCGAGTACCTCACTGGTTCTCTGCCGGAAGCCCAGCTGAAGGAAAAGATCGCTGATGCGCACTTCATCGGCATTCGCTCCCGCACTCAACTGACCGAAGAGATCTTCGATCACGCGAAGAAGCTCGTGGCTGTAGGGTGTTTCTGCATCGGCACCAACCAGGTTGACCTGAACGCAGCTCGCGAACGCGGCATCGCGGTGTTCAACGCACCGTACTCCAACACCCGCTCCGTTGCCGAACTGGTGCTGGCCGAAGCGATCCTGCTGCTGCGCGGCATCCCTGAGAAGAACGCTTCCTGCCACCGCGGCGGCTGGATCAAGAGCGCGGCCAATTCCTTCGAGATCCGTGGCAAGAAGCTGGGCATCGTCGGTTACGGCTCGATCGGCACTCAACTGTCGGTTCTGGCTGAAGGCCTGGGCATGCAGGTGTACTTCTACGACACCATCACCAAGCTGCCACTGGGTAACGCTACTCAGGTAGGCAACCTGCACGAACTGCTGGCGATGTCCGACATCGTTTCGCTGCACGTACCGGAAACCGCCGCCACCCAGTGGATGATGGGCGAGAAGGAAATCCGCGCCATCAAGAAAGGCGGCATCCTGATCAACGCCGCCCGCGGCACCGTGGTCGAACTGGACCACCTGGCTGCGGCCATCAAGGACAAGCACCTGATCGGCGCGGCCATCGACGTATTCCCGGTGGAGCCACGCTCCAACGACGAAGAGTTCGAAAGCCCGTTGCGTGGCCTGGACAACGTGATCCTGACCCCGCACATCGGTGGTTCCACCGCTGAAGCCCAGGCTAACATCGGTCTGGAAGTGGCGGAAAAACTGGTCAAGTACAGCGACAACGGTACTTCGGTATCGTCCGTGAACTTCCCGGAAGTGGCCCTGCCGGCTCACCCTGGCAAGCACCGCCTGCTGCACATCCACGAAAACATTCCGGGCGTGCTCAGCGAGATCAACAAGGTCTTCGCCGAAAACGGCATCAACATCTCCGGTCAGTTCCTGCAGACCAACGAGAAAGTCGGCTACGTGGTAATCGACGTCGACGCCGATTACTCGGAAATCGCCCAAGAGAAACTGCAGCACATCAACGGCACCATTCGTTGCCGCGTGTTGTTCTGATAGTGACTTGAGCGACAAGAAAAGGAGACCTTGGGGTCTCCTTTTTCATGGGCGCGGTTCTTTATTCCGAGCAGGTTACTTAACGTTGACGGTGATCTTCTCGGAAACGATCGGCGGATCGAACGGTATGTGGTTGCTATCGCCCAGTTCAAGCTGCAAGGTGTGTTTGCCCGGCGTAAGCGTTACTTCACCCTGGGTCTGCGCGCCGCCGAAATGCTGGTGGTTGGCATCTTTGGGAATCGGCGCACCGGCGGCTGGCAGCTCGTCGACGTCGATCAGCAAGTGATGATGACCGGTGTTCTTGGTGGTATTGCCCGCCGGAGCCAAGGAAATGTTCTCGACAGCGAACTTGACGATGACAGTTTGCGGCACCGTGTCACCGTTCTCAAGATCAACGAAGAACACTTCAGCGCCCTTCGGGGCCGGTGTAGCCGCACTGGCCAGCACCGAAACACCCATCAGCAGGCCAGCCAAAGCAGCACGAAACATAAACGTTTTCATTCTCTTCTCCAGTTTTTCCGTAAAATCCGCGTGACCATGACAACTTCATGGTCAATCGTTGTCGAAGGCACTCGATAACCATAGCAAAGCGATCCTGAATCAGAGCATCGCGATAATGAATTCAAAGGAGTGACCATGCGTTTTCTGCCTGGCCTGATCTGTTTGCTACCCCTTCTGAGCCCTCTGGCTCATGCCGAACTGATTGACGACATAAACGACCGCGGCGAACTGCGTATTGCGCTTGAGGCCAATACACCGCCCTTCAATTTCAAGGAAGACGACAAACTCGCGGGCTTTGAAGTCGAACTAGGTCGAATGCTGGCCAACGAACTGGATGTGCGGGCCGACTTCGTTGTCACCGATTCCGGCGATCTGTTGACCGGCGTTGAAAGCGGCAAGTACGACGTCGCCATCAATCACATAGCAATGACCCCGGACCTGAAAGAACGTTTCGACTTCAGCGAGCCTTACGTTCAAACCAATGCGCAATTGATCGCGCAGAAAGAAGAGCAACCACGTCCGATGGTGTTGGTGCAGTCGTTTACAGAAGAGAAACCAAACGCCGCCTCACCCGTGAGCCTGGCGATTCCGTTTCAGAAAGGTAACCCGGCGTTTCATGCCAGCCTGGAAAACGCGCTGCAGCGGATCAAGGATGACGGGCGACTGCAAGCGCTGGAGAAGAAGTGGTTTACGGCGGATGCGAGTGTGGCGCCGAAGCCGTGAGGCACTGCAGATCTAAAAGTCAGTGATATACCTGTGGGAGCGAGCCTACTCGCGATAGCGGTGGACCAGTCAACAAAGATGTTGAATGTTAATTCGCTATCGCGAGCAGGCTCGCTCCCACATTGGTTTTGTGTCGGTTGTCAGTCCTGCATGGCCAAAGCAGCCACCGCCTCGGCCAACTCCAGCTCACTGAAGACCTGCACGCCATTGCGCCTGAGCAAAGCCGCCGTCACACCTTCGCCCGTAACCTTCACGCCACTGAAGCTTCCGTCATACGTCAGCAAATTCCCGCAGGACGGGCTGTTGGCCTTGAGCACGGCGATGCGGATGCCGTGCTTTTGCACCAGTTCCAGCGCCTGATAAGCCCCGGATAGAAACTCGGCACTGACATCCTCGCCCTCGGTGGTGATCACGCAGGCCTGGCCATCCAGCACTTCAGCGCCCTGCCCGCCGGGAATTTCCGCCGCGGCCCTGGGCGTCGGCAAGCCGCCGGCAACCTCGGGGCACAACGGTACGACCCGACCGTCATCCAGCCACTGCTGAAGCTGATCGAATGGCCCGCTCGCCCCGCCGTCGTAACGGACGCGGTGGCCCAGCAGGCAGCGGCTTACCAGAATCTTTTGCATGATCAGAACGGCTCATTACCCCGACGCCGGAACCAGCCAGTCAACGACAGGCGATCCCGGGTGGCGGGCAGGACTTCGTGGGGCACTTCGCCCGACAGGAATACCACCAGGCATCCGCCGGTGGGCACGACATCGTATTCCACACCCTCATCCAGATACATGCGCAATTGACCGCCGTGCTCGGGCAGCCAGGCGTCATTGAGGTAGACGACCGCCGACACCATGCGCCGGTCGTCATCGCGGAAACGGTCGACATGCTTGAGGTAGAACGCGCCGGGCGGGTACAGCGCGAAATGGCTTTCGAAATCTTCCAGACCCAGAAACAAACCGCGATTCATCGCTTGTCGCAGGCTGTCCATCAACGCTAGGTAGCTGTCGCACGCCTCGGCCTGGCCGGGGTCGATCCACTGAATATGGTCACCGCGAATCCCCTCGCGAACCTCCGATGAGGGACCTCGGCCTACGGCGGCTGGGGCCAGTTCACCCTCGGCCGCACGTTTACGGCACTCAGCCGCCAGCGCTCGGGTCAGATCCTGAGGCAGGAAAATATTCTGTTGCGACCAGCCGCGTGCAGCCAGGTCGTCAACGATACGCAACAGCAGCGGGTGATCAGAGGGTATTTGCATGCCGCGCATAGTATTCCTGTGCCTGAAAATCCGACAGAGCCACGCAGCGGGTTGATACGAATTCTCGACAAGCGCGGATGCCACACGGAGAATAGTCGGCTGCTGACAGGAGTCCCTATGCGCCGGTTGCTTTTTTCACTGTTGATGCTCTGTGTTTTGCCCGCTTGGGCAGACGGCCACGACCAGTTGTACAAGGTCGCCGGCTGGCCAGAGCAACGCGCGCATTTCAACGATGCTCTCACGGCCGCACAAAAACGCTACGAGAGCAGCCTGCCACCCGCGGTGTTTCAAGCACTGGTCAATAACAGCAATCAGCGTTTCGCTGCCCAGTCCGTCGATCAGCGTGCCGAAGCGCAAATGCGCAAGAGTCTCGCCGACCCCAAACCCGCACTGACCTTCTTTCAATCGCCCCTGGGCAAAAAAGTCGTTGCTGCCGAACTGCTGGCAACCCGTCGCGACCAATTGGCGAAAAACGCCAAGGGTCTGCCGAAGATTCAGGCCAGCGACAGCCGTCAGTTGATCATCGGCCATCTGGCCCAGGCCCTGCCCGCCCGCGAGGCGGGGGCTGAAGTCAGCCTGGCGATTGCAGGCGTTGCGGCCGACAGCCTGAGTTCAATGATCCCAGGGTTGCTCGGTGGTGGTCAGGCGCAAGGGATGTTGAACGGTCAGCGTCAGCGCTTGATGGACCAGATCGCCAGCGATTTGAACAACACGTTGCTGTATGTCTATCGCGACCTTTCGGATGACGAACTGGAAGAGTTCGCCACGTTTGCCGAGTCCACCGAGGGCCAGGCTTATTACCAGGCGGCGCTGGCGGCGATTCGGGCGGGGTTGGCGGTGGGGCAGGATACTTCGAACCTCAGCCAATAATTTTCGGCGCCTACAAAGGCCCCTTCGCTGGCAAGCCAGCTCCTACATTCCGGCCCTTGATCCGCTTGGTCAAAAACCCGAAATACTCCTCCCGCATCACCAGCGTCTCATTCGCCAGATGATGCCGTGCCTCTGGCAACATCAACACCTGAGGCCGGTCGAACTTGGCCTTCAACACCTCAAGGTTATGCTCCCAATCCACCGTCATGTCCGCCTGCCCCTGCACGATCAGCGGCCGACGCGGGCTGTTCGGTGCGGCCTCGATTTGCTTGATCCAGCGCGCCAACGCCCCGACCCACGCCGTTGGCAGACGCTGCGGCTGCAAAGGATCGGCCTGGAGGAACGGCAAGAAATCAGGGTCGTTGGAGTTCTCGCTAAAGCGCCGGGCGATGGCTTTGACGAAAGGTTTGAGCAGGTAATAGCTGAGCTTTGACCAACCCCAGGCACGCGGCCTGACCAGGGGTGACAATAGAATCACCTGACCTTGAGCGGGGCTGTTCGCGCCTTGATTGAGCACATGATCGATCACTATCGCCCCGCCCGTGCTCTGCCCGCACAAGTGCCACGGCTGCGGCAGGTCGATGGACAACGCCTCGGCGAACAAGCCTTCCAGCGTGTCCTGATACTCGGCGAATTCCTTGATGCTCGCCCGCTCGCCGCTGGACAGACCATGCCCCGGCAGGTCGCAGGYGATCACGGCGAACCCCTGATCCAGCGCCCACTCGATCACATGGCGGTAGAGCCCGGTGTGATCGTAGAACCCGTGGAACATAAACAACGTCGCCTTCGCCCGCTCAGGCCACCAGTACTGACTGACCAATTCATAGCCATCGACCTCGAAACGCCCCAGCCCCCCGCGCAGCGTACGACCCGGAAAATCCAGCCCGTAAAAACGCTGATATGCCATGGCCTCGGTCGACAGCGCCTGCCCTTCGGCCAATGGCCGCAGGCTGGCGCGCAAGTGATCGGGGGCAAAAGTGGCGGACATGAAGGATTCCAGAGCGTTAAACAGACTTTATAGGCCTGCGATATTCATCTGTCGCAGCAAGCATGGCAAGCTAGCCGACCTTCGAGGATTCAAACCCATGCGTCCGGCCTACCGCACCCCACTGCTTGCCAGCCTGCTCGCCCTCGTGTGTGCCGGCGTTTTGTGGGCCGCATATGACTGGTTTCAGGGGCGCTACTTGCGCGCGTTCAGCGAACACACCGCGGTGTTTTCCGGCGACCCGTTGCGCCTGCCCGACGACCTCGCCGGCCCCGGCGCCATCCGTCTGGTGCACTTCTGGGACCCGGCCTGCCCGTGCAACGTCGGCAACCAACAACACTTGAGCGAACTGGTTGAGCGCTATGTGCCGCAAGGCGTTGAGTTTTACGCCGTGCAAAAACCCGGCAGTCACGGCCAGCTACCCACCACGCTGAGCAGCCTGAAAACCATCAACGTGCTGCCTGGCGCCGAACAGATCCCCGCCAGCCCGGCCGTAGCGATCTGGGACCGCAGCGGCAAACTGGCCTATTTCGGTCCGTACAGCGAAGGCCTGACCTGCAATTCGAACAACAGCTTTATCGAACCCATTCTGCAAGCACTGAGCGAAGGGCGCGGGGTGAATGCCACGCATACACTGGCCGTGGGTTGTTACTGCCCGTGGCCAAACAAAACAATAATAGATAACTAATGCAATATGCCCACCTTAAGTCAGGATGGGCAAAATTGCTCTACGAAGATCTATGATAGGTATCAGACAATATTTTTAAAATCCAAATAACGTCTTAATGGTTCAGGAATCTCTACAGAGCCGTCAGCTTTTTGAAAGTTTTCCAAAATCGCGATCATCGTTCTTCCTAGTGCCGAAGCGGTTCCATTGAGAGTATGAACATACTGATTTTTCTTCAGAAGAGGATCCTTATATTTAATATTAAGTCGCCGCGATTGATAGTCAGTACAATTACTTGCTGACGTTATTTCACCATATTCCCCGGCAGTGCCTTTACCCGGCATCCAGGCCTCGATATCATATTTTCTATACGCCGGCGCCCCCAAATCGCCAGTGCAATTTAGTACGACTCTATACGGAATACCTAGCTCGGTATAAATCTCTTCCTGCAATGCAAGAATTTTCTCATGAAATTCAGCGCTATCCTCGGGCAGACACAATACAAATAATTCTAATTTTTCAAATTGATGGACCCTATAAAGGCCTTTGCTAGACTTACCGGAAGCCCCAGCTTCTCGCCTGAAACAATGGCTTTCGGCAATATAAAGCAGTGGGAGTCGAGCAAAATCAATTACCTCATCAGAATGCATACCGGCAATACATATTTCGGCTGTAGCGATAAGACTTTTGTCTAAGCCACCCAACTCGTATGTATTACTTTCGTCCCCCTTGGGAGAAAACCCTACGCCTTCCATTATATGATTGTAAGATATGTCCGGCGTCTGCAAAGGTGTGAAGCCGGCCTTTAATGCCTTGTTGAAAATATAGCTCTTCAGCGCGTGCTGGAGGAACACCGCTTGATTTTTAAGAAAATARAACTTTGAACCTGCGACTTTTGCACCCGAGTCAAAATCAAGCAAGTCGAGATTACGCCCCAATTCAAGATGATCCTTACTGGGAAAGGAGAACTTGGGAATTTCTCCACTTACTCGGACAGTTAAGTTGTCTTCATCGCTGAGGCCAATTGGCACATCTGACGAAGTCCAATTTGGTAACTGGCGGATACACGATGAAAATTCCGCATCAAGTAAATTAAACCTCTCTTTAGCCTTTATAATGGCACCTTTTAATGTCATCGCACTCATCGCGACGGACGGTGGAATTTCCGCTGTTAAGGCACTATCTCTGGGCACTTTCGAAAGAGCATTTAACTGACCTTGCATATCCTCAAGTTCTCGCTTTTGCGATTTAACGTCCTCATAGAGAGAAATAATACGGTCCAAATCGATTCTTATATTTCTTGCCGACAAATTGGATTTCATCGACTGATAGTTTTCCTGCAGCTGTTTTATATCTATCATATTAAATACCCGCATATTTTTCTAATACTTACGGAGACAGACGGCTTCAGCTAACCGACCTGGCACCAAAAATCTAAACAACAACTAAAGGTTCAGATAAAAAATTTGCTAACGCTTTAATGCCAAATCGTATTTGGTCGATATCGATTTTTTCATTAGCTGAGTGTGCATCACTTAAAGAGCCTGCACCGAAAATCGCAGTGGGAATATTGGCTTCTTGGGCATAATGTCGAGCATCACAACTAGCCCTCCAAGCAAATATTCCATCGTTCTTTGTTAACCCCCGCGCCTCGGAAACAGATTGATCTAATCGCTTTAAGAAAATGTCCTCCTCAGAAACAATATATGCTTTATTCCGTAATCCAACGTGAAAATCGAAGTCGACTTTGACTTCTGGGTATTCTGACAAAAGTGACTTCATTCGAGTCTTCAATAAAGTTTCGATATCTTCTACCGACGTGGCTGGCAAAAAACCTACATTAAAAGTGAAGCTGCACTTTTCGGGCACCGAACCAGGCCACTCCCCCCCTGAAATCTTACCCACATTTATCTGTACAGGTCGTTTCCAGATTGAAAAGGCAGAGTCACTATGAGACTCCCGAACCATCTCTTTTTCTAAAGCGTTCAAACCTTCGATTAATTTCATTGCGACAGTTATCGCAGATACCCCCTCTAGAATGCCACCCATATGAACAGCCTTTCCGATAATAGTTATTTCACAGGTCAAACACCCTCGGTGACCGCGATGAACCGCCAAGTCAGTAGGCTCGAAAACAACGACCATATCTGCATAAACCCCATGGAGAATAGTGGACAATGTTCCGTTACCTCCTATTTCTTCTTCCGAAACCAAGTCCAATAAAATTTTAAATTGAGGACTGATCTCTTTATGCTTCATATACGCCAAAGCACCAAACAATAAAAAAAGATTTCCCTTGGTATCACATGAACCACGACCATAAACGTAATTGCCGTCGATCCAAGGTGATAGCAACTTTCGCCCCTCACCCTCTGCCGGAACAACATCTATGTGCGAGTTGAATAGAACCGTGCCATCCGTGACAGACAACGCATTCAGCTCTGCTCTAATATTTACTTTTCCATTGTTATCATCTGAAACTGTGTTAGCCCTATGAGCTCCAAGCTCCGTATGATATTGCTCAACACGGAACCTAAAACCATATTTTTCAAGTAAGCTCTCCAAACAAGGAATGGCCTCCCGCTCCTTTCCTAAGCTGGTATCAATAGATAAATACTCTATTAGCTCAGGCAGCATTTCTTTTTTGTAAACATTAAACCAATCACCGAACTCACAATTATTTAACATTATCGTCACCTTTGAATTATTTCAATTATAAGGGGATCAATCTTGTTTAATCAGATATGACAAAATTTTCTCAGATAGACCTTGTCGAACCTTGGATAAAAATACTTCTTGAGCGGCCTTGATCATTTTGTAATCTTCAGTTCCATTCAGAAGATCGGAACAATGGCTCAAGTCCTTTAACGCATCACCAATTGAAAATTTAAGCGGATCTTCGATATCATCTATAATGGCACTCACAAACGATTGCGTAATAGCATTATTTACTGCTCCCTGCTGTATTAAAGTTCTTAAATAATGAACATTAATATTCAATACCTGCGCGGCACCAATCATATTTGCGGTCAGCGCAACAACCCCCATAGAAAGTGCATTATTTAACAACTTTAACTTCTGCCCTTCCCCTGTTTCTCCAGCATGAAGGACCCATCTACAAAACCCACTTAATACAGTACAAGCCTCATCCACCAGCGCCTTTGGCGCCCCAAGTATCGCATTTGACTCCCCACGTCTTGCCTCTCTAGGCCCCCTTGTGAGTGGCGCATCAACGTAACGAATGCCGTGGTCCAACAATTTTTCGGAGAGTTGTCGGGTTTCAACCGGACATCCTGTCGTAGTATCAATTATTAATAGACCATCGTGACGTGCTGTAATTAATCCATTCCTGCCAAAGCAGACACTTTGAACCTCTTTCGTAGAGGGAAGTGACAGAATTATGGTTCCGCACGACTCAGCGACGTCCTTCGGAGTGGTTACTTCATTACCACCCAACTCGACTAACTCTGCTATACCTTCCCGAGAGCTATACGATAAACTTGTAATCGAAGCTCTATTTCTGATTAGGCTTACAGCAATTCCGCGTCCCATTTTCCCGAGACCTATAAGCCCTATGCGACGCCCTTCTAGTAGCGTCTTTTTATACAAATCAATATCGACTACTCCAGTCATAAGGCAATTCCTTCGAAACACCAAATTTTATTAACTTAGCCAACTCATACAATTGCTGTATTTCCTTTTCGTCTGAGGCATAACGGCCCTCAGAAAATCCTCGTCGCCTGATTACTCTCCCCTTCTCAAACTCATTTACGATTTTCTGTACCAAAAGGGCTTGAGACTTAGTTGGTAGAGCCTTTGAACCTCCGCCACCGATATCGCTAATAACATCCTCCAGAAATAAACAGATTTTTTCAATGTGCCGGCGTGAACCAAACTGTTGAGACTGAGTAACACATGAAGTCTCAAGACTCGGAGAGATAGCATCCCCATCAATTCTAAAAATTCTCAGACTATCGTCGTCCCACCCAGGGTTATCTAGGTGAAGGACCGCAACTTCAACAACCTTCGATAATTCGTCAGCAAGTAGAAACTCCATCGTTCTACTACGTTGACTGTGAACATAACTACTAGTACCACTAAGTAACATACCTCCCTCAAACTCAGCACAAGCCGTCATCGTGTCAGGTCGAAATGCCCCTCCTCGTACGTAATCGCTTTCTAAAATGCAGGAAAAGTGAAGCTGGAAATCATTATCATCTTTTACAGCACCTAAATAGCAGGCCAAATCTACTGGATGAGTGATTTCCGAAATTACTCCCACAGTGGGTCGTGAATCTTTTATTCGATACTTTGACCAAACAAAATTAGCACTGGATACACTTCGCCTATTGATTTCAATATAATATTTCAATGCTGAAACAGCTGAACTGTACCGCTCGACAAAACTCACAAAGATCCGATCATCATCAAATGCTGAACGTACAAATTGACAATTTTCCTCAGTAGTAACAATGGGTTTTTCGCAAATTATTTTTTTATACCCAATTGATTGCTCTTTAATGAATCTCAATATTTCATAATGTGAACTGTCAGTGGTAGCAATTATAATTAGCTCACACGGAACATTCATTAAGATCTTTTTGAAATCTAACTCCAAGGGTATATCTATTTCGGTTAAAGCATTTAGCTTTTCGGAATCTATGTCCGCCACACCTACTATTTCTATCTTGCCGATTGACGGATCAATATATTGGGCAGCTCGTAAGAAACGCGAACCAGATCTACCTACCCCAATTACCACAGTTTTAATACTCACCATCACTCCACCCCGCTTTACTTATTCATCATTAGCCCCAGCAACAAATAACTTCATCACAACACGCAAAATACACATAAATGCAACCTTAGTTGCACTCGCGCACTTTTGACTTTTGGTAATGCTCAACGTACCAATTCACAGTTTCCCTSAAGCCTGTCGCGACAGTCATGCTTGGTTCATACTTTAGTTCCTCTTTGATCCGATCTATATCTGCTAATGAATGTCGAATGTCGCCTTCCCTATATGGGGCCTTAACTGGAGTTAACTCATATTGCAAACCCAAGTTTTCGAGCTGACTTTTTATCAAACAGTAGAGTTCGCTCAAAGATGTTTGAGAATTCAGTGCGACATTGAAGATATTGCTTGTGCTTTTTTCATTAGCTAGCGAAGCAAGGATATTGGCCTGGACCACATTTCCCACAAAACAGAAATCTCGGCTCGTGTCTCCACTCCCATTTATCACGACAGGTTTATTGCGAAGCATCGACTCAATCCACCGCGGGATTACCGCCGAATATTCACTTACTGCATTTTGCCTGGGACCAAAAACATTAAAATACCGTAACCCAATAATTTTATAATCGCAGGATGAAGAGAAAACATCCGCATATAATTCATTCGCTCTTTTCGTCACAGCGTAAGGCGACAACTGTTTGCCCGTTTGCTCCTCATGCATTTGCGCACCCTCTACGTTTCCATATACTGAACTGGAAGATGCATATACAAAGCTCTTGAGCCCTATGTTCCTTGAAGACAACAATATATTTAAAAATCCCCTTATGTTAACTTCATTGGTTTCCAAAGGATCTTTTAAAGATCGTGGGATTGACCCTAAAGCCGCATGATGCAAGACATGTTCGACCCCAATGAGACTCTTCCTACAGTCATCTAGGTTCCTAATATCCCCCTCTATGAATTCAAATCTGTCCCACTGGCGCTTACTAACCTTAGATTTTACTTCCTGAAGGTTACTTTGTTGTCCAGTCACAAAATTATCCAACCCCACTACGTCCTGGTCTGCGGAAAGTAAATACTCAAGTAAATTCGAACCAATAAATCCTGCGACACCAGTGATCAACCATTTTTGCTTTGTATTTCTCAATGACACTTCAAGGTTTTCAATCAGACTGCTCATATAAACTCCGACATTAGAGACGCAAGTCGCTAGAGGCCTTAGGCAAAATATATTTCAAATCGTAGATTAGGCATTGTGCTTTCCCCCAAGAACGAATGATTTCTTCATCAAACGATCGAAACTCATCGTGAGCGACTGCCAGTACTACAGCGTCATACGCTGCTAACGCTGGAGATAAAATCGTATTAAGATCATACATATCAAGCACGTCATCTTTGTTAGCAAAGGGGTCATATATATCAACCTGCACTTTATAATCAATTAGTTTGCGGGCTATATCGACTATCTTGGTATTACGCAGATCAGTACAGTTTTCTTTAAACGTACAACCGAGCAATAGAACTCTAGCTCCATTTATTGAAAAACACCGCTGAACCATTTTTTTTATCAGCTCAACGACGATGTGTTCTGCCATACCTTCATTGATTCGCCTCCCCGAAAGTGTCATGACAGCATGATGGCCAATTTCTTCGGCTTTATATGCAAGATAATACGAGTCCACACCGATGCAATGTCCACCAACCAATCCAGGCCTAAAAGATAGAAAGTTCCATTTGGTTTCGGCCGCTGTCAACACCTCTTCAGTGTCAATTCCCAACCTATTAAAGATCATGCTGAACTCGTTTATTAAAGCAATATTCACATCCCGCTGGACGTTTTCAATTAGCTTCGCTGCTTCTGCTATTTTTATACTGCTTACAACATGGACTCCAGCTTTTATAATACTTGAGTAAAGCTCTCGAACAAACTGCTCAGTTTTAACGGTCGAGCCTGATACTAATTTGACAACTTGAGTAAGACCGCGTTTTTTATCGCCTGGATTAATTCGCTCTGGACTGTATCCTACAAAAAAGTCTAAATTAAACTTTAGACCTGAAACCTCTTCAATGCAGGGCACACACTTTTCTTCGGTCGCGCCAGGATAGACTGTTGATTCAAATATAATTACATCATCCTTTTTTAGCACTTTCCCGAGCAGCTCACAGGCAAATATCAAAGGATTAAGGTTTGGCCTACTATCTTCAGCAGGAGTGGGAACCGCTACGATATATACATTACAGAGTGCTAGATCATCTGGATTTGCAGATAGCTTTAACTTAGAAGACCTCGCTATTGCTTCGTCACCAACCTCGTAGCTGACATCTGTACCGCTTACAAGCTGGTCTATTCTTTTCTCATTAATATCAAATCCAAGAGTAGGATAAAAACGCCCAAACTCAACAGCAAGAGGAAGCCCTACGTACCCTAGCCCAATAACAGCGATACGGCATTGATTAATATCCATACACTCTCCAGAGATTTCTCAAAGTAGTTTGGATTAGCGAACCAACATAAAAAACAGTACGATGATGACAAAAAAATCTAGTCAAACCAATACGCTGCTTGATCTTGATTCAATGTCGGCCAACAACTTCCCTTGTCAGAACCTCTAAGTAGTCAGTTAGTATAGAATCCCTATCTAGAAACGGAACAATTTCCCTGACTTTATTGAATAGAACGGTTGTTGAATCTGACAAACCATCTACGCCTCGTATTTCCGCCGCTTGGCAAGCGCATATCAGCTCGAAAGAAATAATAAATTTAGTATTTTCAAAAATTTCTCGAGCTCGCCTTGCTGCCACTAACCCAAATGAGACGATATCTTGAAAATCTGCAGTCGTCGAAAGTGATTGGATAGATAAAGGAGTACAAAGTGATCTATTCTCCGCCGTCAATGAGGCAGTCATAAATTGCCCCCCCATTAGACCTAATCTCAATCCAGGGTCTATACTACAAAGGAACGGCGGAAGCCCATTGCTATTACTTTTATCGAGGAA
The DNA here is from genome assembly GCF_056401975.1 of Pseudomonas sp. P4_C8. Classification (NCBI taxonomy): domain Bacteria; kingdom Pseudomonadati; phylum Pseudomonadota; class Gammaproteobacteria; order Pseudomonadales; family Pseudomonadaceae; genus Pseudomonas; species Pseudomonas sp. P4_C8. Next base: position 29,001 of record NZ_JBFUIH010000039.1, read on the forward strand.
CCTATCTACGCGTCGGTTAGAAAGATTTGATAATGTAGTTAGCCCAATCGATAAAATATCCATGGCCATCGCGACATATTGCCCATGAAAATGGCCATTATGAAAGATCTCATTAGAGTCAGGCACAATAAGTGGGTTGTCGTTTGAGGAATTCAATTCATTCTGCACAATGGTCCGAACATACTCTAATCCATCTACAACCGGACCGAGAATTTGCGGAGTGCATCTTATCGAATAAGCATCCTCTATTTGACTATTAGATGGCTTTACCGAACCGTCTTGTTCTAACTGAATTTCCTGCTGAGCTTCTGCCTCCTGCTTGATCATTTTTGATGATTCTAGATAATCAAAAATTTTCTGTGCTACTTTCAACTGTCCTGGATGAGGTTTCAATTTATGGACTTCTGGATCAAATGGTTTCTTTATCGCATGTAGCCCTTCAAAACTTAGAGAACTTATTAAACAATATTGCTCCAACAACTCTTGAACTTCTCGAACTAAACAACAGGCGACACCGGTCATCGCCGAGGTTCCATTTATGAGTGCTAAACCTTCCTTATAGCTTAAACGAGCTTTTTCTATTCCCGCGAGAATAAGCGCGTCTTGCGCCGGGAGCAACTTCCCCTCGTACCTGACTTTCCATTCGCCCGTGCATACGAGCGCAATACATGCAAGGGGCCCTAGATCTCCGCTTGTCCCTAAAGACCCTTTTTCCGGAATACATGGAATAATCCCGCTATTGTACAAAGCTACTAATACATCTAATACCTCTAAAGAAATAGCTGAGTTCCCTCGACACAGTGAATTTATTCGCGAAAGCATTATCGCTTTAGTATCCACTCCACTTAAATAACTACCTACATTTGTTGCAACAGACCTTATAAGATTCATTTGGAGCATATTCGCCTTTTCTATTGTCACATGCCAATTAACAAAGCCACCCATGCTTGTATTTACACCATATATAATACGACCCTCAGAGACAAACTTTTCTAGTTGTCGTCGGGACGAATCGACCCTGCGCCGGGTCTCATCGCTTAGGCTGATTTTGGTATCACTCGTCGCTATCTCTGCGAGTCGTTCAGGAGAAAGAGTTTCACCTGTTTCAAATATAAACATGACGTCACCTCTGGCTTGTATTAATTTTTATTCTCCGCTCTATCCTATCCGCGTTTTCGACAGCCTTAGCTCTTGTTGATCCAACGGCAATTATATATGCCACACCACCGCATCCATATTGAATCGGCGGAATTTCGTCACCGACTTTAAGTTCGCTCCCCCACCATTTGAAAGAATAATATCCCTCACATTTTTTTAGTGAGTCTACATCCGAAATACTTTGTATAACGCCAGAATCCAGGGTAATTGATCTATTTACCATCCCCTTAGAGAATTTTGGAAGCAACAAATCTATATTGATTTCGTCACCCACTGCTTGCTGTATTGCCGCTTTTAGTATGTTTGTTCCATTGCTTAACGGAACCATCTCCGTACCAAAACGCGGTCCGCCTAATCGTGCGGCAACCTCAAGTACGTTAACTCCTTTCCTTGCTGAATAAACAAGATCTCCTTTAACTACTCCTCTGGTTATTCCTAGCGAGAGCGCGGCTTCACGCGTAACTTCATATAATTCATTTTTTACCTTTTCGGGGAGAGATGTAGGCATTACATCACCTACCTCTACAAAAAAAGGGTGGTACTTTTCGTAATGGAAAACTCTATCTGATATAGCGGTAAGGTAAAAATCACCATCTACCATCAATCCTTCAACACTGTGCTCAGTTCCGATCAGATACTCATTCAACATTATATCTTTTTTGTCGGAAAAACTTTTACAGTGCGCGTATGCAAAACCTAAGCTCCCTACAGAGTCAACTCTGATTACACCTTTGGATGATGACTGATCAATCGGCTTTAAAATAACCGGAAATTCAAACTCTTGTATGCGCTGAAGTAACTGTTCATACGAATTTACAACAGCATATTTTGGTGAGGGGACACCATGCTTTCGAAAGGCATCGGACCTCAGATCTTTATGTGTCGCTTTCATAGCTGAAGCTATCGAAACCGAGTACAAATCTAATTCAGYGGCAATGGTAGCGACCGATATAGCGGTATCCCAACAAAGACTGATTACACCATTGATCTCAACGCCCGACTCCACCAGGCTTTTAGCTGCTCCCAACGCCGCTTCCGGATCCTTCGAGTTTGCTTCAACAAAAATATCTGCTTCCGACGTGCCTACATCTAGTGGAAATTCCGATATCAAAGCAACTTTATAGCCCCACGTTTTGATTGTAGGAATTACCTCTCCACTCAAACCATTACCACATAGTAAAATAGTCTTCATCGGAAACCACCGCCTTAAAAGTTCACCGTACTTAAACGATGATTATTTTTATTAAGTTGCGCTAAAAACAATCAGCGCTCAGACCGTACATCTCTATTACCAAGAACTCAAAGATGGACAAATCATCACACCGCCCAAATCACTTGTGTTCTTTATAGTCAGACTAGAAATAATTCGCAATGCTATTTTTGTAGTACAATTCGCTAACTAACGAAGGAAGCTTCCTATAAATACATAGTCTCAACCACATTGATCCGCTACTCATCTATGAATGTGCTGCTGCTTAACTACTCCTAGATCAGCAGCCTCAACGCTATAAATCATATTCTTTCGCCTACAACTTTCGCATTTACCCACACACTTTTAAGTCAACTACTTTATATGCTTCACAGTACGAACCAGCAACCAGCCTTTGCGTAGGAGACGTACTAATTATTCGCAGTGGATTACCTATATTAGAGGCACTACTTTAAACAACTCATACGCAATACTGTTTAACCCAGACACGACAACGAACACTAGAAGATTGAGTTCGTAGATTCAGTGGCACTTTCTTGTGATTGCCACGCACACACTCGCGGTGGGGGATTACCGACCTTGGCCAGTCGACCCCACGAAGTAGCAAAGTCGTTGAAATACGAATCCCTCCTACGGGCTATGGGCCAATTCTGTGAGCCGTGTTAAACAGTGGCACCAGGGAACTGCAGCCACTGATAACAACAAGGAGTCACCATGAAACGCGTCCTGACCGTACTTGCCTCGCTGGTAGTCGTGCTCACCATCGGGGTCGGCGGGTACGTGTACAGCAAGCAACCGACGCGCCAGGGCCAAGTGGAATTGCAACGCCTGCAAAGCTCGGTGACCGTGCGCTACGACGAGCGCGGCGTACCGCATATTCGCGCTGAAAACGAAATCGACCTCTACCGTACCCTCGGCTATGTGCAGGCCCAGGACCGCTTGTTCCAGATGGAAGCCATGCGGCGCCTGGCCCGTGGTGAACTGGCGGAAATCCTCGGCCCGAAACTGATCGACACCGACAAACTGTTCCGCAGCCTGCGTATTCGTGAACGTGCCGCAAGCTATGTGGCCGCGCTGGATCGGCAGTCGCCGGCATGGAAGGCCCTGGAAGCCTATCTGGACGGGATCAATCAATATCAGGACAGCCACGCTGCGCCCGCCGAGTTCGACGTGCTGGGCATCCACAAACGCCCGTTCACGGCTGAAGACAGCATCAGCGTCGCCGGCTACATGGCGTACAGTTTTGCCGCAGCGTTTCGCACCGAACCCTTGCTGACGTTTGTGCGCGACCAACTGGGCGCCGACTACCTGAACATCTTCGACCTCGACTGGCAGCCCAAAGGCGTGTTGGCCGAGGGGCATTCCAAATCTGCTCCAGCACTGTCCGCCAGTGACTGGAAAGACCTCAACGCTCTTGCCCGCTTGAGCGAACAGGCGCTGGCCGACAATGGCCTGCCACAATTCGAGGGCAGTAACGCCTGGGTAATTGCCGGCAACCGCACCAAAAGCGCCAAGCCACTGCTGGCCGGCGACCCGCATATTCGCTTCTCGGTGCCGGCGGTCTGGTACGAGGCGCAACTCTCGACGCCAGGCTTTGAACTGTACGGCCACCATCAGGCGCTGGTGCCGTTTGCGTTTCTGGGCCACAACCTGGATTTCGGCTGGAGCCTGACCATGTTCCAGAACGATGATCTGGACCTGATCGCCGAGAAGACCAACCCGGACAACCCCAATCAGGTCTGGTATCGCGGCAAGTGGGTGGACATGGTCACCACCGAGCAACAGATCGCCGTGAAGGGCCAGGCACCGGTCAAGCTGACGCTACGTCAATCGCCCCACGGGCCGATCATCAACGACGCACTCGGCACGGCGGCCGGCAAGACGCCGGTGGCCATGTGGTGGGCTTTCCTTGAAACACCAAACCCGATTCTCGAAGGCTTCTACCAGCTCAACCGCGCCGACACCCTGGCCAAGGCGCGCACCGCAGCCGCCAAGGTTCAGGCGCCGGGGTTGAACATTGTCTACGCCAACGCCAAGGGTGACATCGGCTGGTGGGCCTCGGCGCTACTGCCTAAACGCGCGGTTGGGGTGAAGCCCGGTTTCATCCTCGACGGCAGCACCAATCAGCCGGACAAGGACGGCTTCTACCCGTTCAGCGCCAACCCGCAAGAAGAAAACCCGGCACGCGGCTACATCGTCTCGGCCAACTTCCAACCGCTGTCGCCGACCGGCATGGAAATTCCGGGCTACTACAACCTCGCCGATCGCGGCCAGCAACTCAATCACCAGCTCAGCGACAAAAACGTGAAGTGGGACATCGACGCCAGCAAGAAGCTGCAACTGGGCACCACCACTGCCTACGCCCCCCGTCTGTTGGCGCCGTTGTTGCCGGTGCTGCGTGAGGTGGTGAGCGATCCCGCAGAACTCAAGCTGGTGGAGCAACTGGCGCAGTGGACAGGCGACTACCCGCTCGACTCCACCAGCGCCACGCTGTTCAACCAGTTCCTGTTCAACCTGGCCGACGCAACGATGCACGATGAGCTGGGGAATGATTTCTTCGAGACCTTGCTCTCGACCCGGGTGATCGACGCTGCACTGCCACGACTGGCTGCCACGCCTGATTCACCGTGGTGGGACAACCGCAACACCCTCGACAAGGAAACCCGGGCCGATACAGTCAAGGTTGCGTGGCAAGCGAGCATCGCCCACCTCAAGACCACCCTGGGTGYGGATTCGGCGCAATGGCAGTGGGGCAAGGCGCATACCCTGACGCATGGCCATCCACTGGGCATGCAGAAGCCGCTGGACCTGATCTTCAACGTCGGGCCGTTCGCCGCACCCGGCACGCATGAAGTACCGAACAACCTCTCGGCCAAAATCGGCCCGGCGCCCTGGCCGGTGACTTACGGCCCGTCGACGCGGCGCCTGGTCGACTTTGCCGACCCGGCTCACAGCCTGACCATCAACCCGGTCGGCCAGAGCGGCGTACCGTTCGACAGCCACTACGACGACCAGGCCGAGGCGTATGTCGAAGGGGTTTACTTCGAGGCGCATTTCAACGACGAAGAAGTCACGGCCAATACGCGTAGCACGCTGAAGTTTTTGCCAGCGCGAGATGTGCCGTAGATTTTCGGTGCCTGCTCGCGAAGAGGCCTAACCAGACAACAACAATTTGTGTTCAAACCATCGCAGCAAAATTCCGTCTGAACTGCTGCGGCGTTACCCCCAGCCTGCGGTTGAACACGCTGCGCATGTGCTGGGCATCGCGAAATCCACATTGGTAGGCCACGGTCTTGAGCGGCGAATGCGTGCTCTCCAGCAGCACCCGCGCCGCATCCACCCTCGCCCGCTCGACGAACTCCGCCGGGGTGATTTTTGCTTCCTTGGCGAACACCCGGGAAAAATTGCGCGAGCTCATGTTGGCCGCAATCGCCAGGTCAGCAAGGGTCAGATCGCCTGTAAGGTTGGCTAGCACGTAGAGCTGAACCATCGCCACGACAGAAGTGGGTTCAGCGTGGGGCATCAGAAACGGGCTGAACTGAGATTGCCCGCCCGAACGCTGAGTGAACACCACCAGACGCTTGGCCACGTTCAACGCAACGTCCGGCCCGTGGTCCCTGGCCAGTAAATACAACGACAAGTCGATTCCCGCGGTGACACCGGCCGAGGTATAGAGCTCACCGTCCTGCACGTACAAGCGATCCGCCTCGACCCGGGTCGACGGACACAACTGTGCCAGAGCGGCAGCGTCGCCCCAGTGGGTCGTCACGGTTCGTCCATCGAGCAATCCGGCCCGGGCGAGTATGAACGCGCCATTGCAGATCGAGCCAAAGCGTTGTGCCCGCGCGCAGGCACCCCGCAGCCAGGCATCGAACGCGCCGCCAAAATCCATGAACGGCAACTGCGGCCCACCGGCCACCAGCAGCAAGTCATACGCCTCTATCGCCTCGCTGAAATGCGTGTGGGCATTGAGCGACAGACCGTTGGAACACGGCATTACTCCGCGCCCGACGCCGATCACCTCCAGCCGATAGTGGTCTTGCGGCTCGAGAAAACGATTGGCTTCAGAAAACACATCCATGGGACCGGTGACGTCCAGGGACTGAACGCCGGCGAAGACCACGATGGCGATGGTTTTACTCATGGCGAGAAACGCCCTCTATGGGTTGATGCCGCTGCTATATAAAACACAAAACCTGTGGGAGCCGGGCTTGCCCGCGATGACGGCCTTCCAGCCGACAGGTGTGGTGACTGACACGGCGCCATCGCGGGCAAGCCCGGCTCCTACAGGGACCGTGCACAACCTGCGACGTCATCAAACTTAGCCAATCCACGCACAACAAGCGAGGTTGGCGCGATATGCAGGTTCATTGGCAAGGATCGCAGCCATGGATCGATTGTCCACTTCCGGGGGCCAGCACAGACTTTGCCCATCAGCGCCGCCACGGCGTTCCCCGCGAGGACAGCACCATGAGCAGCAACATTGCCGGTATCAACATCCCCGACAGCGCACTGGCCAAGGCCACCACCGAATACATCCGCGACGTCGAATCCGACCTGCTGTATCACCACTCGCGCCGGGTGTTTTTGTTCGGTGCCTTGAGCGGCGAGCGCAAGCAACTGGCCTATAACCCGGAACTGTTGTACGTCGGCGCGATGTTCCATGACCTCGGTCTGGTGGAAGGTCATCGCAGCGCTGACGAGCGTTTTGAAGTCGACAGCGCCAATGCCGCCAAAGCGTTCCTCAAGCCTTTCGGGCTAAACGACGACGATATCGAGCAGGTCTGGTTGTCGATTGCGCTGCACACCACACCGGGCGTGCCACAGCACTTGCGGCCGAACGTGGCGCTGGTGACCGCAGGCGTTGAAATGGACGTGTTGGGCATCGACTACGCGGCGTTTTCCACCGAGCAGCGTGAGGCGGTGGTGCATGCGCATCCACGGGGTGAAGGGTTCAAGGAGTGCATCCTGTGTGCGTTCGCCAACGGCTTCAAGCATAAGCCGGACACTACGTTCGGCACGGTGAATGCGGATGTGCTGGTCGACAGCGAGGCGGGGTTCAAGCCGATGAACTTCGTCGAGATCATCCGCCAATCCCCTTGGGTGTCCTGAAACAACTGTGGGAGCGAGCCTGCTCGCGAAGAGGTCATTTCAGTCGACACAGATGTTGACTGATAGACCGCTATCGCGAGCAGGCTCGCTCCCACAGGGGGGGGGTGGGTTGGCCACTAATTGTGATCAACCCGGCATGACGCTTACGCTGCTTCCGGCGCCTGCGCGCGGCGCACGTCCGGTTGTTTCCAGGAGTCGGCAGCGCCTTCTTCGATGGCTTGCTGAATCGCACGCTTGCGGCTTTCTTCGGCGCGGCGGCTGAAGAACCAGACCAGGAAGGTCACGATCGACACCGCCAGCAGAATCAGGCTGGCCACGGCGTTGATCTCAGGCTTCACGCCCAGGCGCACCGCCGAGAACACTTCCATCGGCAGGGTCGTGGAACCCGGCCCCGACACGAAGCTCGCCAGCACCAGGTCATCCAGCGACAGGGCGAACGACATCATGCCGCCTGCCGCCAGCGATGGCGCAATCATCGGGATGGTGATCAGGAAAAACACCTTGAATGGCTTGGCCCCGAGGTCCATGGCCGCTTCTTCGATGGACAGATCCAGCTCACGCAGGCGGGCGGAAACGACCACCGCCACATAGGCGGCACAAAAGGTCGTGTGCGCGATCCAGATGGTGATGATGCCGCGTTCCTGTGGCCAACCGATCATCTGCGCCATCGCCACGAACAGCAGCAACAACGACAGACCGGTGATCACTTCGGGCATCACCAACGGCGCGGTAACGAGGCCGCCAAACAGCGTGCGACCCTTGAAGCGTGTGATGCGGGTCAGCACAAACGCCGCCAGCGTACCGAGTGCGACCGCTGCCACCGCCGTGTAGCAGGCGATTTCCAGCGAGCGCACCACCGAGCCCATCAGTTGGGTGTTGTCGAGCAGGCCGACGTACCACTTGATCGACCAGCCGCCCCACACTGTCACCAGTTTCGAGGCGTTGAACGAGTAGATCACCAGGATCAGCATCGGTGCGTAGATAAACAGCAAACCGGACACCAGCATCAGGCTGGAGAATCTGAAGCGCTTCATTCTTTGCCCTCCATTTCTTTGGCCTGACTACGGTTGAACAGGATGATCGGCACAATCAGGATCGCCAGCATCACCACCGCCAGGGCAGACGCCACCGGCCAGTCACGGTTGTTGAAGAACTCTTGCCACAGCACTTTACCGATCATCAGGGTTTCCGGACCGCCGAGCAGTTCCGGGATCACAAACTCGCCCACCACCGGAATGAACACCAGCATGCAGCCGGCGACGATCCCGTTCTTGGACAGTGGAATGGTGATCTTCCAGAAGCTGTTGAAGGTGCTCGAACCGAGGTCCGAGGCGGCTTCCAGCAGACTGTGGTCGTGCTTCACCAGGTTGGCGTAGAGCGGCAGGATCATGAACGGCAGATAGGAGTAAACGACACCAATGTAGACCGCGAGGTTGGTGTTGAGGATCTGCAGCGGTTCGTTGATCCAGCCCATGCTCATCAGGAAACCGTTGAGCAAACCGTTGTTACTGAGGATGCCCATCCACGCATACACGCGAATCAGGATCGCGGTCCAGGTCGGCATCATGATCAGCAGCACCAGCACCGTTTGCATCTCTTTACGGGCACTGGCAATGGCGTAGGCCATGGGGTAACCGATCAGCAGGCAAAGGACGGTGCTGATCAGCGCCATCTTCAACGAGCCGAGGTAGGCTGCGATGTACAACTCGTCGCCCGCCAGCATCGCGTAGTTGGCGAGGTTGAGCAGCACCTGCAACTTCTGGTCGACGAAGTTGTAAATCTCGGTGTACGGCGGAATGGCCACGTCGGCTTCGGCGAAGCTGATCTTCAAGACGATGAAGAACGGCAACATGAAGAACATGAACAACCAGATGAACGGAACCCCGATGACCAACTGGCGGCCACCGGGAATTATTCGATTGAGGCGGCGTTTGAATTTGCGCATGTTCATGAGCGAAGTACCACGCCGCTGTCGTCTTCCCAATACACGAAAACCTGGTCACCCCAGGTTGGGCGCTGACCGCGGCGCTCGGCGTTAGCGACGAACGACTGGACGATCTTGCCGCTCGGCAATTCGACGTAGAACACCGAGTGACCACCGAGGTAGGCAATGTCGTGCACCTTGCCGCTGGACCAGTTGTATTCGCAGGTCGGCATGATCGGCGTCACCAGCAGTTTTTCCGGACGGATCGCGTAGGTCACGGATTTGTCCTGCACCGAGGTGCTGATGCCGTGGCCCACATAGATCTGACGGTCCAGGTCCTTGCAGGTGATGGTGGCGTGGCCTTCGGCGTCGTCGATCACTTCACCGTCGAAGATGTTGACGTTGCCGATGAACTCGCAGACCAGACGGCTGGTCGGGGTTTCGTAGATGTCGATCGGGCTGCCGATCTGGGCGATCCAGCCCAGGTGCATAATCGCAATGCGCTCGGCCATGGTCATGGCCTCTTCCTGATCGTGGGTCACCATGACGCAGGTTACACCGACGCGCTCGATGATCTCGACCAGCTCAAGCTGCATCTGCGAGCGCAGCTTTTTGTCCAGTGCGCCCATCGGTTCGTCGAGCAGCAACAGCTTCGGTCGCTTGGCCAGCGAACGCGCCAGTGCCACACGTTGACGCTGGCCACCGGACAGCTGATGCGGCTTGCGCTTGGCGAACTGGCTCATCTGTACCAGCTTGAGCATGTCGGCCACGCGCGCATCGACTTCAGCCGCGGGCAGCTTGTCCTGCTTGAGGCCGAAGGCGATGTTCTGCGCCACGGTCATGTGCGGGAACAAGGCGTACGACTGGAACATCATGTTGATCGGCCGCTCGTACGGCGGCATGTCGGTGATGTCTACGCCATCGAGGAAAATCCGCCCTTCGGTCGGTCGCTCGAAGCCGGCGAGCATACGCAGCAACGTGGATTTGCCCGATCCCGAGCCGCCGAGCAGGGCGAAAATTTCACCTTTCTTGATTTCCAGGGACACATCGTCCACGGCAATCGTCTCGTCGAACTTCTTCGTGACCCGGTCGATTTTGACCAGCACCTGTTTAGGTGACTGGTCGCCCTCGAGGGCTTTCTTATAGGCGCCGGAGGCAACTGCCATTTACGAAACTCCCAGAAAAAAAGAGTGCAGTTCGCTCAAGGTGAGCCAACCTTGGATAGTTTGAGCCCTGAAGCTATTTACCCGACTTGACCTTGGTCCAGCTGCGGGTCATCAAACGTTGAATGTTTGGTGGTAACTCGACCGACACGTAAGTCTTGTCGAGGACGGCTTGCGGTGGATACACCGACTCATCGGTGCGGATGGACTGTTCCATCAGTTTGTCCGAGCCGGGGTTGGGGTTCGCATAGCCAACAGAATCACTGACTTGTGCGATCACCTCGGGTTTCAACAAATAGTTGATGAAGGCGTGGGCCTCTTTGACGTTGGCCGAATCCTTGGGAATCGCCAGCATGTCGAACCACAACGCGCCACCCTCTTTGGGAATGGTGTAGGCAACGTTTACGCCTTTGCCGGCCTCTTCCGCCCGGGCCTTGGCCTGGAACATGTCACCGGAGAAACCGATGGCGATGCAGATGTCGCCGTTGGCCAGGTCCGAGATGTACTTGGACGAATGGAAGTACGTGACGTAAGGCCGCACCGCCAGCAATTTGGCTTCAGCCTTTTTGTAATCTTCGGGGTTAGTGCTGTTGGCGTTCAGGCCCATGTAGTTGAGGACCGTTGGCATCATTTCATCGGCAGAATCGAGGAACGCTACGCCGCAGCCGTGCAGTTTCTTGATGTTTTCCGGCTCGAACACCACATCCCAGGAGTCGATCTTGTCGACACCCAGTACCGCCTTGATTTTTTCGACGTTGTAACCGATGCCGTTAGTACCCCACAGGTAGGGAACAGCGTAAAGATTACCCGGATCGTTTTGCTCCAGACGCTTGAGCAGCACCGGATCAAGGTTGGAATAGTTAGTCAGCTTCGACTTGTCGAGCTTCTGGAAAGCGCCCGCCTTGATCTGCTTGCCGAGGAAGTGGTTGGACGGCACGACGACGTCGTAACCGGTACGCCCGGCCAGCAACTTGCCTTCCAGGGTTTCGTTGGAATCGAAAACGTCATAAACCGGCTTGATGCCGGTCTCTTTCTGGAAGTCCGCCAGGGTCGTCGGACCGATGTAATCCGACCAGTTATAAATATGCACAGTGCCGGCGGCCTGGACACTAACGGCAAGCGTCAGCCCGGCGCCAACCAGCATGGCATTGCGAAACAAAGAAAAAATTGGCAAGTGGAGGTCCTCTAAAATGAGTTGGGCCCAAGTTGCCCCGCGTTACATGACAGCCATGGCTGCCCGGCAACAAAACCGGCGCGCAACTTACCCTCGAAAAACCGTTCCAGCAAACTTTATGAAGATCTGTAGCAGCTGCCGCAGGCTGCGCTCAACTGCGAAGCAGTTGTGCTGTTGAAAACGCGGAGGTCCTTCGGACCTCAACGCAGCCTTCGGCAGCTGCTACAAATTTACTTCTTATTTACCCGATTTGATCTTGGTCCAGCTGCGAGTCAGGAGCCGCTGGGTCGCGGCCGGCAAGTCGGCAATCGCGTACAGCTTGGCCAGCACGTCCGCTGGCGGGTAGATGCCTGGATCGCTGGTGATGTCTTTATCAACCAACGGTGTGGCGGCCGCGTTACCGTTCGGGAAGCGCACGGCGTTGGTGATTTCCGCCATGATTTCCGGCTTCATCAGGAAGTTCATGAACTTGTAGGCGCCTTCAACGTTTTCGGCATCTTTAGGCATGGCGACCATGTCATAGAAGCTGCCCGCACCTTCTTTCGGAATGTTGTAGCTGACTTTCACCTTGTCACCGGCTTCAGCCGCGCGGGACTTGGCCTGGTAAATGTCACCCGAATAACCCACGGCTACGCAGATGTTGCCGTTGGCCAGGTCAGAGATGTACTTGGACGAGTGGAAGTAAGCGATCGAAGGACGGACCTTCATGATCAGCGCTTCGGCTTTGTCGATGTCTTCTTTCTTCTGGCTGTCGGTTGGCAGGCCCAGGTAGTGCAACGCTACCGGAATCATCTCGGTTGGCGAGTCCAGCAAGCTGATACCGCACGACTTCAGCTTGGCAGCGTTTTCAGGTTTGAAGATCAGGTCCCAGGAGTTGGTCGGCGCATCGGCACCCAGTGCAGCCTTGACCTTCTCGGCGTTGAAACCGATACCGATCGAACCCCACATATACGGGAAGGCGTGTTCGTTGCCCGGGTCACTCACCGATACCGCTTTGAGCAGCTCAGGGTTCAGGTTTTTCCAGTTAGGTAGCTTGGACTTGTCCAGCTTCTGGTAAACGCCGGCCTTGATTTGCTTGGCCAGGAAGTTGTTCGACGGTACGACGATGTCGTAACCGGACTTGCCCGCCAGCAATTTGGCTTCCAGGGTTTCGTTGCTGTCGAAAACGTCGTAGACCACTTTGATGCCCGACTCGTCTTCAAACTTCTTGACGGTGTCCGGTGCGATGTAGTCGGACCAGTTGTACACGTGAAGAACCTTGTCGTCCGCCTGAACTGCACCCGCCATCACGCCCATCAGGGACATGGCGAGAAGGGTCTTGCCAGCTATCTTCATACCTAATGCCTTCATCGGTAATGCTCCAATTTTTTCTTTTTAACCACGTGCTCAGCGGCCTTTCCTGGGCATCTGAAACAACCGGTAGTCTGGCAAGATCCAAGGCAGGCTTTCAAGGAAAGACCCATCCTTTGTTTGCACTGAGCGAAGTGCAATCTTCGCACCTCGCTCAGAGCCTAGCACTTAGCCCTGCAACGCACTCAGGGTCAGGTCCAGACACTTGCGTGCCTTGGCCACCAACTCATCGATTTCAGCCGGTGTAATCACCAGTGGCGGAGCAATGATCATGGTGTCGCCCACGGCGCGCATGATCAGGCCGTTGTCGAAGCAGAACTGGCGGCAAATCATGCCGACGCCCTTGCCTTCGTAACGTTTGCGAGTGGCTTTGTCCTGAACCAGTTCGATGGCCCCCAACAGACCGACCCCGCGCACTTCACCCACCAGGGGATGATCGTTCAGTTCTCGTAGGCGACTCTGCAAATAGGGTGCCGTTTCTGTGCGTACGCGTTCGACAATTTTTTCTTCGCGCAGGATGCGGATGTTCTCCAGTGCCACCGCAGCGGCCACCGGGTGCCCGGAATAGGTGAAACCGTGGTTGAAATCGCCACCTTCGTTGAGCACCTCGACCACTTCGTCACGCACGATCAGGCCACCCATAGGGATGTAGCCGGACGTCAGGCCTTTGGCGATGGTCATCATGTCGGGCTTGAGGTCGTAGTAATCGGTACCGAACCACTCACCGGTGCGGCCAAAACCACAAATCACTTCATCCGCCACGAACAGGATGTCGTACTTGGCGAGGATTTCCTTGATGCGCGGCCAGTAGGTGTCTGGCGGAATGATCACGCCGCCGGCACCCTGGATCGGCTCGGCAATAAAGGCACCGACGTTGTCCACGCCGACTTCCAGAATCTTCTCTTCCAGCTGATTGGCCGCCCAGACGCCGAACTCTTCAGGCGTCATGTCACCGCCTTCGGTGAACCAGTACGGCTGCGCGATGTGGACGATGCCCGGAATAGGCAAGTCGCCTTGTTCGTGCATGTACGTCATGCCACCCAGGCTCGCGCCGGCCACGGTGGAACCGTGATAACCGTTCTTGCGACTGATGATGACTTTTTTCTTCGGCTGGCCCTTGATCGCCCAGTAGTGACGAACCATACGCAGCATGGTGTCGTTGCCTTCCGAACCCGAACCGGTGAAGAACACGTGGTTCATGCCCTCAGGTGCGATGTCGGCGATGGCCTTGGCCAGTTCCAGTACCGGCGGGTGAGCGGTCTGGAAGAACAGGTTGTAGTAAGGCAGTTCGCGCATTTGCTTGCTGGCGGCATCGGCCAGTTCATCACGACCGTAACCGATCGCTACACACCACAGACCGGCCATGCCGTCGAGTATCTTGTTGCCTTCGCTGTCCCACAGGTAAACGCCCTTGGCGTTTGTGATGATCCGCGGGCCTTTCTCTTTCAGCTGCTTGAAATCGCTGAACGGGGCCAGGTGGTGATCGTTGCTCAGGGTTTGCCATTCACGGGTTTGCGGATTATTGCTGGTCATACAAATCTCCTAAAAAAAATCAGGTGAAAGCGCCGCCCGACTACGACGGCGCCCGGCGTATCAGACGGCGAAGAGCAGGAACTCGCGCTCCCACGAACTGATCACGCGCTTGAAGTTTTCATGCTCGGCCCGCTTGACCGCGACGTAGCCAGTGATGAATTTTTTGCCCAGGTACTTCTCGATGGTTGCGCTGTTTTCCATGCGTTCCAGCGCGTCCTCGATGGTCAGCGGCAGGCGCAGGTTGCGGCGTTCATAGCCACGGCCCACCACCGGCGCGCTCGGGTTGAGGCCTTCGACCATGCCGATGTAGCCGCAGAGCAGGCTCGCGGCAATCGCCAGGTACGGGTTGGCGTCGGCGCCCGGCAGGCGGTTTTCCACCCGACGGTTTTGCGGGCCGGCATCCGGAACCCGCAGGCCCACGGTGCGGTTCTCTTCGCCCCACTCCACGTTCACCGGTGCCGAGGTATCTGGCAGGAAGCGGCGGAACGAGTTCACGTTCGGGGCGAACAGCGGCAACAGCTCGGGGATCAGTTTCTGCAAGCCACCGATGTGGTGCAGGAACAGTTGGCTCATGGTCCCGTCTTCATTGGAGAAGACGTTCTTGCCGGTTTCGAGGTCGATGACGCTCTGGTGCAAGTGCATCGCACTGCCCGGCTCGCCGGTCATGGGCTTGGCCATGAAAGTCGCCGCCACGTTATGCTTGAGCGCGGCTTCGCGCATGGTGCGTTTGAACACCAGGATCTGGTCGGCCAGGGACAGGGCATCGCCGTGACGGAAGTTGATTTCCATCTGCGCCGTGCCGTCCTCGTGGATCAAGGTATCGAGGTCCAGCTCCTGCAACTCGCACCAGTCGTAGACGTCTTCGAACAGTGGGTCGAATTCGTTCGCCGCTTCGATCGAGAACGACTGACGACCGATTTCCGGACGCCCGGAGCGGCCAACCGGGGGTTGCAGCGGGTAGTCGGGGTCGTCGCTGCGCTTGGTCAGGTAGAACTCCATTTCCGGCGCCACGATGGGTTGCCAGCCGCGGTCGGAATAGAGTTTGAGGACCTTCTTGAGCACGTTGCGCGGCGACAGCTCGATCGGGTTGCCTTGCTTGTCGTAGGTGTCGTGGATCACCTGGGCGGTCGGTTCGATGGCCCACGGCACGAGGAATACGGCGTTCTGGTCGGGGCGGCAGATCATGTCGATGTCGGCCGGGTCGAGCAGTTCGTAATAGATGTCGTCTTCGACATAGTCGCCGGTCACTGTCTGCAACAGAACGCTTTCGGGCAGACGCATGCCTTTTTCAGCAATGAACTTGTTGGTCGGCGAGATCTTGCCACGGGTAATCCCGGTCAAGTCGGCGATCATGCATTCGACTTCTGTGATCTTGTGGTCTTTCAACCAATCGGTGAGCTGGTCGAGGTTGTTACTCATAAATGCCTCTAGGCTTTGAGTTTCCTGCCGCTTGCTTGCGTCAGGCAATGGTTGACGCATCGGCGTCGCGTTGAAACGGGTGTCTTTGACAGGCTATCGTGATTTTTCGCACGGTGCGGCAAACGCCAGGCGTGCGGTATCACAAGCGATAGTCGGGCCGCTATTGTGAATCGGTTCTATATTGAATGAAGTAACCGTAATGGGGGTGCTATCAAGGCCGTCCAGAATATCGGACGGAGACAGTCGATCCGTCATGGATGACAGGATTACCGCCCGGTCCGCAGGCGCTGAGGCCACTGCGCGGACGTAGGTGTCGCCACTGATGTGATAAGCATGCAGACCGATGAGCTTAGAGCAGTCGGTGACGCCGATTAACGGCAGGCGAGACATGAAGCACCCCGGTATTATTGGTGTTATGGGTTTGAATCGAGCTTAGCCTTGTTCATTTTTTTACACAACACCCCCGTAAAAAATACAACACGCCCCGCTCAAGCCCGCGGCAGCTAAAGCGTTCAAAGGCATAAAAACGCCCCAAACTGCCTCAAAAAAGCCTTACGAGCGCTTTTTTAGGGCAAAAAAGGCCTCGCTTGACTTCGGCATGCCGTTCGGGTTGACTGGAATCCGAAGTGTTCAATGATTGATATTTTTAACAACAAMGGTGTTGCATCATGTCGGTACCCCCGCGTGCCGTTCAGCTTAACGAAGCGAACGCGTTCCTTAAGGAACATCCTGAGGTTCTGTACGTTGACCTTCTGATTGCGGATATGAATGGTGTGGTGCGCGGCAAGCGCATTGAACGCACCAGCCTCCACAAGGTTTACGAGAAAGGCATCAACCTGCCGGCCTCTCTATTTGCTCTGGATATCAATGGCTCGACGGTGGAAAGCACCGGCCTGGGCCTGGACATCGGTGATGCTGACCGAATCTGCTATCCAATCCCTGACACCCTGTGCAACGAGCCTTGGCAGAAGCGCCCTACCGCGCAACTGTTGATGACCATGCACGAACTCGAAGGTGACCCTTTCTTCGCGGATCCCCGTGAAGTCCTGCGTCAAGTGGTCGCCAAGTTTGACGAGATGGGTCTGACCATCTGCGCGGCCTTCGAGTTGGAGTTCTACCTGATCGATCAGGAGAACGTGAACGGCCGCCCACAACCGCCGCGCTCGCCAATCTCCGGCAAACGCCCGCATTCGACTCAGGTCTACCTGATCGACGACCTCGACGAATACGTCGACTGCCTCCAGGACATTCTGGAAGGTGCGAAAGAGCAAGGCATCCCTGCCGACGCGATCGTCAAGGAAAGCGCCCCGGCGCAATTCGAAGTCAACCTGCACCACGTGGCCGACCCGATCAAGGCCTGCGACTACGCGGTCCTGCTCAAGCGTCTGATCAAAAACATCGCCTACGACCATGAAATGGACACCACCTTCATGGCCAAGCCTTACCCGGGCCAGGCGGGCAACGGTCTGCATGTCCATATCTCGATTCTTGATAAAGATGGCAAGAATATTTTTGCCAGCGAGGATCCCGAGCAGAACGCCGCACTGCGTCACGCGATCGGCGGTGTGCTCGAGACCCTGCCCGCGCAGATGGCTTTCCTCTGCCCGAACGTTAACTCCTACCGTCGTTTCGGCGCACAGTTCTACGTGCCGAACTCGCCATGCTGGGGCCTGGACAACCGCACCGTGGCGATCCGCGTTCCAACCGGTTCCTCCGATGCCGTGCGCATCGAACACCGTGTTGCCGGCGCCGATGCCAACCCGTACCTGCTGATGGCTTCGGTCCTGGCAGGCGTACATCACGGCCTGACCAACAAGATCGAGCCGGGCGCTCCGGTCGAAGGCAACAGCTACGAGCAAAACGAGCAGAGCCTGCCGAACAACCTGCGCGATGCACTGCGCGAGCTGGACGACAGCGAAGTCATGGCCAAGTACATCGATCCGAAATACATCGATATCTTCGTGGCCTGTAAGGAAAGCGAGCTGGAGGAGTTCGAACACTCCATCTCCGACCTTGAGTACAACTGGTACCTGCATACCGTGTAAGTGGTTGCAGTAAAAAACAACGCCGCCGGCTTTACAGCTTGCGGCGTTTTTTTATGGCCGCCTTCGGCGGATCGCGAGCAGGCTCACTCCTACAGGGGATTTACTGTGAACACAGAATTTATATTCACCGGAGATCAACTGTGGGAGTGAGCCTGCTCGCGATGGCGTCCTGGCAGACAACATCAAACCCTGCTCGTACAATGCCCGCTGCCCCCGCAGGAGACTTCAATGACCCGACTCGCCACCCCACGCAAACCCCGCGCCCGCAGCCAGGCCCGGATCGATTCGATACTCGATGCCGCCCGTACGCTGCTGGCCGCCGAGGGCGTGGGAAGTCTGTCGATCTACAGCGTCGCCGAGCGCGCGGAGATCCCGCCCTCCTCCGTCTATCACTTCTTCGCCAGTGTCCCGGCACTGCTTGAAGCCTTGACGGCCGACGTCCACGCCGCGTTCCGCGCCTGCCTGCAAGCGCCCATCGATCACGGTGCCCTCAGCGGCTGGCGTGACCTGTCACGACTGGTGGAGCAACGCATGCTCGCGATCTACAGTGAAGACGCCGCCGCCCGCCAATTGATCCTCGCCCAGCATGGCTTGACCGAAGTCACCCAGGCCGACCGCCAGCACGACATCGAATTGGGCGACCTGATGCACAAGCTCTTCGATCACCACTTCGAATTGCCCAAGCTGCCCACGGACGTCGACGTGTTTGCCCTGGCCATGGAGCTCGGCGATCGCGTCTACGCACGCTCGGTGCAACAACACGGCCAGATCACGCCACGCATGGCCGAAGAAGGCATGCGTGTATTTGATGCTTATCTGGGCCTGTACCTGCCGCCGTACCTGGCCAGGCGCGACGTATAACGCAACGAGGTGTTCTGCTCATGGCGCACGTACCCGACAACTACCTTGGCGTGTGGAAACGACGCCTGATCGCCTTCCAGTCCGGGCGCACCGACAGTGAAACAGCGGTGTACTGGCTGCAAACCCCACGCCTGTTTGCCGACCTGCGCATCCCGCCCGCCGCGCTCCCGGCGCTGCCCCTGGAACAGCTCAATCACACGGACCTGTTGACCTTAAGCGAACAAAAGGGCTTCGCCGGTGTGACCGAGGTCGAGGGTGACATTTGCCAGTGGCATCGCAAACTGGACTATCAACCTGACAGCGCCGGGCAAGACATCGGGCGCATGCACTTTGAAACCAGTGAGCGCCTGATCGAAACCGCCCTGGACGATGACTACTACGAAGTCTGGGAGCGACTGCCCGACTCTCGCGGCATCTGTCGCGGTCAATGGTTGCAGGCCGCCGATGATCCAACGCGGGTTGCCTGCCTGGTGCTGGCCGGCGATTACTTTCTATTCGCCGCCAGCCGGGTTGTCACGTTGGCCCTCGGCGGTCATCTGCGTGATCACATGAACGCTGCGGCTGCACACCAATTGCTCACGACGGAGTTATCCTTTGGCCGTCACCATGGCGGGCAAACCCCGTGGCAGATCGACTACTCCACACTGCCCCGGCAAACCGGCCTGCCCTTGTTGCCGGCAGACATTGACCCAACTGCCGGCGACCTGTTCAGCGACCCGCGCGTGCTGTCATCACTCGGCACCTACGCGCCTGAAACGGGTTGGCGCTGCGCCCCCGAGCCCTGACATAAAAAACCCCGAAGGGCTCACACCCTCCGGGGTTGTTGTTTGCCCACAGGCTTACAACTTGGCGATCGACACTTCGGTGGATTTCACAAACGCGATCACTTCACTGCCAACCACCAGTTCCAGCTCTTTCACCGAGCGCGTGGTGATCACCGAAGTGACGATGCCGGACGCGGTTTGCACGTCGATTTCCGACAGCACGTCCCCCAGTACGATTTCCTTGATGGAGCCTTTGAATTGGTTGCGAACGTTGATGGCCTTGATAGTCATGAGCTTGATTCCTGTCGTTGAATAAGTTCGGTTAATGAGCCCAACGCAATTGCGTGGGCAAGGGTGAAACGGGTTCCGGTTCCGGCGGTTCGCCGGGCAGTTCGAGCACACGATTGAGCACTTGGGTTTCCAGCGCCGCCAGCCGATGCGAGCCGCGAACCCGAAGGCGCGGTAGTTCCACTAGCAGGTCGAGGCCGACTTCACCCTCTTCGATCAGGATCACCCGATCGGCAATCGCCACTGCTTCACTGACGTCGTGGGTCACCAGCAACACGGTGAAGCCGTGCTTGCGCCAGAGCCGCTCGATCAGTTGCTGCATTTCAATTCGGGTCAGGGCGTCCAGTGCACCCAGCGGTTCGTCGAGCAACAGCAAACGCGGTTGATGGATCAGCGCCCGAGCCAGGGCCACACGCTGTTTCTGTCCACCGGACAAGGCGGCAGGCCATTCAGTGGCGCGATCGGCCAGACCGACTGACGCCAGCGCTTCCAGTGCTTGTGGCTGCCAGTTGCCCTTGAGCCCGAGGCCGACGTTGTCGATGACCTTTTTCCAGGGCAACAAACGCGCTTCTTGAAACATCAAACGCGTGTCTTCCCGCGCGTCACTCAGCGGCGCGGCACCGGCGAGCAATAAACCGCCCGTGGGTTGGTCGAGACCGGCCAGCAGGCGCAACAAGGTACTTTTGCCACAGCCACTACGACCGACGACCGCAACGAATTGGCCTGCCGGTATGTGCAAGTCGATCTCGCGCAACACCTGCCGCGAGCCGAAGGTTTTTTGCAGTTTGCGCACCACTAGCGGAATTCCGCGCAGCAGGCGTGGAGGTTGTTGAGCCGTCATGCCGCACCTCCTTTGGCAACCTGATAAGCCGGGTGCCAGCGCAGCCATACACGCTCAAGCCCACGGGCCGCGAGGTCGGCCAGTTTGCCGAGTACCGCGTACAGAAGAATCGCCAGCACCACCACGTCGGTCTGCAAAAACTCCCGGGCGTTCATCGCCAGATAACCGATGCCGGAACTGGCGGAGATGGTTTCCGCGACGATCAGCGTCAACCACATGAAGCCCAGTGCGAAGCGCACGCCGACCAGAATCGAAGGCAACGCGCCCGGCAGGATCACCTGGCAAAACAGGCTGAAACCGGACAAGCCATAACTGCGTGCCATCTCCACCAGTGCTGGATCGACGTTGCGGATACCGTGATACGTGTTGAGGTAGATCGGGAACAATGTGCCCAACGCCACCAGAAAAATCTTCGCCGACTCGTCGATGCCAAACCATAAAATCACCAGAGGAATCAGCGCCAGATGCGGCACGTTGCGGATCATCTGCACCGAACTGTCGAGCAGGCGTTCGCCCCATTTCGACAGGCCCGTGATGAAGCCCAGCGCCAGACCGATACTGCCGCCGATGGTGAAGCCCAGCGCAGCGCGCCAGCCACTGATTGCCAGGTGCGTCCAGATTTCGCCGCTGCGCACCAGACTGACGCCGGCCTCGATCACCGCGATGGGTGCCGGCAGAATCCGTGTTGACAACCAACCCGCCGACACCGACAACTGCCACACCGCAAGCAACAACACCGGCAACGCCCAGGGCGCAAGACTGTGGATAATTTTCTTCATGGCACGCCTCAGCTCTGGGACGCAGCTTTGGGAAGAATGTCGTTGGCGACCATCTCACCAAACGGGCTGACGTAACCCGCGCTTTTCGGCAACTCGGGACGCTCAATGTCGAGGTGCGGGAACAGCAATTCGGCCACGCGGTACGACTCTTCAAGGTGTGGATAACCGGAGAAGATGAACGTGTCGATGCCCAAATCCGCGTATTCCTTCACACGAGCCGCCACGGTCAGACCGTCGCCAACCAATGCAGTACCAGCACCGCCACGCACCAGACCGACACCGGCCCACAGGTTGGGGCTGACTTCGAGGTTGTCGCGGCTGCCGCCATGCAGTGCGGCCATGCGCTGCTGGCCGACGGAATCGAAGCGCGCCAGAGAGGCCTGAGCGCGGGCGATGGTGTCGTCGTCCAGATGCGAGATCAGTTTGTCAGCCGCTTGCCACGCCTCGGCATTGGTCTCACGAACGATCACATGCAGACGAATACCGAAGCGCACAGTACGACCCAGCTTCGCGGCTTTGGCGCGCACTTGTTCAATCTTCTCGGCAACGGCGGCCGGTGGTTCGCCCCAGGTCAGGACCATTTCCACTTGCTCTGCCGCGAGGTCTTGTGCCGCTTCCGACGAGCCGCCGAAGTACAGCGGCGGACGCGGTTGCTGGATCGGCGGATAGAGCAACTTCGCCCCTTTCACGCTGATGTGCTGACCGTCGTAATCAACGGTTTCGCCTTCCAGCACCCGACGCCAGATGCGGGTGAATTCCACCGAGGCCTGATAGCGCTCTTCGTGGCTGAGGAACAAACCGTCGCCGGCCAATTCTTCCGGATCACCGCCGGTGACCAGATTGAACAACGCACGACCGCCAGACAGACGATCCAGCGTTGCTGCCTGACGCGCCGCCACCGTCGGGGAAATGATCCCGGGGCGTAGCGCAACAAGAAACTTCAACCGCTGGGTCACCGGGATCAGTGACGCGGCCACCAGCCACGAGTCTTCGCAGGAGCGACCGGTAGGAATCAGCACCCCGCCGAAACCCAGACGATCCGCCGCTTGCGCGACTTGTTGCAAGTAACCGTGGTCAACGGCGCGAGCGCCTTCGGCGGTGCCAAGGTAATGGCCGTCGCCGTGGGTAGGCAGGAACCAGAAGATATTGAGGCTCATGGAGTGGTCTCCTTGGGGAATCGAGTTACTGGGCTTTGGTTACTGAGCTTTGGGCAACGGCTGCCGGTGGCGTCCAGATCACGTCTTTGATGCTCAACTGTTTTGGTATCAGCTTGAGCTCGTAGAAGCTGTCGGCGATTTTCTGTTGGGCCGCGACCACTTCTGGCGTGAGGAACAGCGCGCCATAACCCTGGCGTTTCACCGAGGTCAGGGTGATGTCCGCCGGCAGGCCGAGCAGTGGCGAAACCTGTTGGGTGACGTCTTGCGGATTGGCCTTGGACCATTCACCGACCGCGCGCACTTCTTCGACGAGGGTCTTGATCACCTCAGGATTTTTCTGCGCGTAAGGTTTGGTCGCGAGGTAGAACTGATGGTTGTCGACGATGCCCTGGCCGTCGCGCAGGGTGTGCGCTTGCAGTTGTTTTTCAGCGGCGGCCTGGTACGGGTCCCAGATGACCCAGGCGTCGACGCTGCCACGTTCAAAGGCAGCGCGGGCATCGGCCGGCGGCAGGAACACGGTCTGGATATCGGTGTATTTGAGGCCGGCGTCCTCCAGCGCACGTACCAACAGGTAGTGCACGTTGGAGCCTTTGTTGAGCACGACTTTCTTGCCCTTGAGGTCCTTCACCGATTTGATCGGCGAGTCCTTCGGCACCAGGATCGCTTCGCTGTGTGGCGCCGGTGGTTCGTAGGCGACGTAGAGCAGATCAGCACCCGCAGCTTGAGCAAATACCGGCGGGGTTTCGCCGGTCACGCCGAAGTCGATGGAGCCGACGTTCAGGCCTTCGAGCAGTTGCGGGCCACCGGGGAATTCAGTCCATTGCACGTCCACGCCTTGGGCGGCGAGACGTTTTTCCAGCGTGCCTTTGGCTTTGAGCAGCACCAGGGTGCCGTACTTTTGATAACCGATTCGCAAGGTCTCGGCTTGAGCTTGAGTAATGGCGCCGAAGGACACAGCCGCAACAAACAGAGCGACCAGACCACGACGCAAAATGACAGTGCGCATAGCGCTCTCCTTTTTGCAGTGAGGTTTTGGCTGCACCTGCTAAGCCGTTGGCGGCTGAGTAAGGTGATTTTTTGTTCGAAAAGTGCCTGAGCTTCGCTCGGCGACTTTTCAAACTAAAAAATGAAAAAGCTTTAAATGCTCCAGCGAGCACTCAACAAACGTTCATTCAACAGATTCGGGTCGAGCGGCTTTGGCCGCCTCGCCATGGCGCTGAAAAACAGTTCCAGCGACTCGTTCAATCGTTGCTCCAGCTCCGGCGCCAATTGCGCCTGGGCGCGGCCTTCGCCGTAAGCGATCTGGCTGTCTACAGCAAAAATTCCGTGAAGCATTTCCTGAGCTTTGAGCGCCGACAGCACCGGTTTGAGTGCGTAATCCACCGCCAGCATGTGGGCGATGCTGCCGCCGGTGGCCATCGGCAACACGACCTTGTGGCTGAGCGCGCGCTCCGGCAGCAGGTCCAACACGGTTTTCAGTGCGCCCGAGAACGACGCCTTGTAAACCGGTGTGGCAATCAGCAGGCCGTCGGCGTTTTCAATCTGTTGCAGCAGGTCGATGACCTTGGGGCTGTCGAAACGCGCGTGCAGCAAGTCTTCTGCCGGGAAGTCCCGAACCTGGTAACTCACCACTTCCACCCCTTGCTCCTGTAACCAGCGTTGGGAGCATTCCAGCAACACCCCGGAACGGGAGCGCTGGCTGGGACTGCCACCGAGTGAGACGACCAACATTCAGATGATTCCTTGACCGTTGTTGGCGATTCGCGGTTTGCGATCTCGCTGTGATGGGAGTGACCTTAACAGGTGACTTATATATCTTTAAATCATATTTATTCATTTAGTTATTCTCTTAAGATATATACAAACACTGATTTCGAGGTATAAAAAAAGGCCGTCGAAACGGCCTGCAATCCCCTGCTTTGTGAATCTGGATACTGCGGCGCCTGTCAGGCCGTCTTCGCGAGCAGGCTCGCTCCCACAGGGAAATGCATTCCAAATGTGGGAGTGAGCCTGCTCGCGATGGCGATTCAAGCCACGCTGAAAATGCTTACCTGTTCGGCTGAGGCGTCAGACGCAAATAAGGCTTAACGGCACGATAGCCCTTGGGAAACCGCTGCTTGATTTCATCCTCATCCTTGAGCGACGGCACGATCACCACTTCATCACCGTCCTGCCAGTTGGCCGGGGTGGCCACTTTGTAGTGGTCGGTGAGCTGCAGCGAGTCGATCACCCGCAGAATTTCGTGGAAGTTGCGGCCGGTACTCGCCGGGTACGTGATGGTCAGTCGAATCTTTTTGTTCGGATCGATCACGAACAGCGAACGCACGGTCAGAGTGTCATTGGCGTTGGGATGGATCAGGTCGTAAAGGTCCGACACCTTGCGGTCGGCGTCGGCGAGAATCGGGAAGTTGACGAGGGTGTTCTGGGTTTCGTTGATGTCCTCGATCCACTTGTGGTGCGAGTCCACCGGGTCAACCGACAGGGCAATGGCTTTCACCCCACGGCTGGCAAACTCATCCTTGAGCCTGGCGGTGAAACCCAGTTCGGTGGTGCAGACCGGAGTGAAGTCCGCCGGATGGGAAAACAGCACGCCCCAGCTATCGCCCAGCCATTCGTGGAAACGGAGATTACCGGCGCTGGAATCCTGTTCAAAGTCGGGGGCGATGTCGCCCAGTCTGAGGCTCATGGTGCTGCTCCTGATGAGTGCTTGTTGAGCTCGACTGTGCCTGCATTTGCGAATAAGTAAAAAGAATAAATATCGATTTATTTAGAACATAAATGAATATTAAAGATCTGTTCACTGGACGTGATCGGGCAACGAGACGAACATCGCCCACAAGGTTCGAGAAGGCCTTGAGTGCTGCAAAAGAAGGAAATTTCGAGACGGGTTTACGGGGGTGATCCCGCCTTGAAACGCAAAAGCCCCGCCGGGCGTGATGCCGGGCGGGGCTTTTTTGTCTCTGTTACACGAGCGCTATTACAACAGCGGGATCGAGTAGCTGACGATCAGACGGTTTTCATCCTGGGTGCGAGTGTTCGGCAGGTCTGTACGCCAGGTCGCATTTTTCCAGGTAACGCCGAGGTTCTTCAGCGGGCCTTGCTGAAGAACGTAAGCAACGGTCAGATCGCGTTCCCACTCGGAAGCGCCGTTGGCCGCCTCTCCACCGCTGGCGTTAACGGTATCGATGTCGTCACCGTGCAGGTAAACCATACCTGCCGTCAGGCCAGGTACGCCGACCGTGGCGAAGTCATACAAGTAGCGTGCCTGCCAGGTGTGTTCGCCAGCACGGGCGAACTTCTGGATTTGCGAGTCGGTGATGATGTAAGCCGACGCTCCGTCACCCTGGTTAAGGAAAGGGAAGTCGCTACTACCGTTGCTGACCTGGTAGCCGCCACCGAAGGTATGACCGGCAACGGAGTACAGGAACAGGCCGCTGTACAAGTTGTTGTCGACCTTACCTTTACCGCTCGGCGCGTTGTAGTTGCCAGTGCTGAAGTACAGCGGGTCGTGACCGTTGGCACCATCATCAGAGCTGTTGAAATAACGTAAATCCGACTTCAACACGCCCGGGCCGATTGCCCAGTTGTGAACCAGACCCAGGAAGTGTTGCTTGTAGAACTCTTCCAGGTTGCCGTAGTAATACTGGGCCGTCAGGTCCTTGGTGATTTTGTAATCGCCGCCGGCAAAGTTGAACTTGTTGCTGTCGCGGAATTTGGGACCACGAGTGTTCGCACCCGAAATGGACATCTGCTCGTTGTTGCTGGAGTTACGCCCCTTAACGGCTTCGATCTGGCCACCGATCAGCGTCAGGTCCTTGATGTCACCGGAAGAGAGCTGGCCACCCTGCCAGGTTTGCGGCAGCAGTCGACCGTCGTTGGTCACGATGACCGGCAGTTTTGGTTGCAGGGTACCCAGCTTCAGTTCGGTCTGGGAGATCTTGGCTTTGGCAGTCAGGCCCAGGCTGGAGAAGTCATCAACCGCTTCGCCGTTGGTTTTGGTTGGGAAAACAGTGCCGCCGTAGGAGGTTGCAGTGGCGCCATTGGTGCCGCCGCCCGAATCCAGCTTCACGCCCAACAGGCCGATTGCATCAATACCGAAGCCGACAGGGCCTTGGGTATAACCAGAGATGAAACGCAGATCGAAGCCTTGGCCCCATTCTTCGTTTTTGTTCGGGCCCGTACCATCACGGTAATCAGTGTTGATGTAGAAGTTACGCAGCCCCAGGGTGGCCTTGCTGTCTTCGATGAAACCGGCGGCGCTTGCTTGCTGCGCCAGAACCCCAACGGCCACAGCCATGGCCAAGGTGGACTTGTTCATTGTTTCGCTCCTCATTTCTAATGCTTGTGGTCCTGGTCCTGGGTCTAGCGCCCTGGATCCTAAGACGCGCAATTTTTGCCGAGCTGTCTAGCCCGGTCGTTTTGGTGGTGCAGGATACAGTTCAATAAAGCTAAAAAGAATTTTGTGTTTCTTTTTAATTCCGTTTGGGAATATGCCTATGCAGCACAGATTCGAGGTATCGGCAAAAACGCCCATTCCTTGACCTGCTCTACTGTCGGGAATCAATGTGCTAAAGCCGAGCCCCATGATGAGTACCGGACGGGGCTTACTTTAGGTGCTTGCGAAAAAAACCAAAAAGAATAAAAAATACGCACAACAGCAGTTATTGGAATATACGCAAACAAAAAAAAGCCTCGCCAGCAGGCGAGGCTTCTTTGGACGGCTTTTTACAAGAAGCTGTAGGTGTAGTTGAAGATCACACGAGTCTGGTCAACATCGGGGTTGTTGGAGACTTCACTGCCGCGATAGACGCCATTACGCACCGTCACACCGAAACCTTTGAGGGCGCCCTGCTGGATGGTGTAGTCGACCCGCATGTCGCGCTCCCACTCGGACGCATCAGGGCCCGTGCCGTTCGTTGCTTTGATGTCATCGCCGTGCAGGTAGGCGATCGAGGTTTTCAGGCCCGGCACACCCAGCGCCGCGAAATCATAGGAGTACTGGCCAAAGGTGGTGTTTTCACCGGCACGGACAAAACCGTTGATCATGGAATCGGTGAACAGGTAGAAGCTGGCACCGCCCTCACCTTGGTTATTACCGTTGCTATCAACCACGTTGGCCTGGTTCAGGTAGACGAAGCCACCGTCATCGCTCACGCGCTGGTGACCCAGCAGGAATGCGTTGCCACCCAGGGTGTAGGTGAACATACCGCTCCAGGTCTTGTTGTCGACCTCGCCCGGAGTCCTGGCGAAACCGTTGTTGTTGTTGAAGCGGAAACCGGGGTCGCCGTTCTTGCCATTAGAGCTGCTGTCGAAGTAGCGAAAATCCGACTTGAACGACTGCTTGGCATCGATCGTCCAGACGTGAACCATCCCCAGGAAGTCCTGCTTGTAGTAATCCTTCAGTTCCGAGTGGTAGTACTGCAGGGTGAGGTCTTTGGTGGCCTTCCAGTCAACACCGCCGTAACGGAACTGGTTACTGGCCTCAGTACCGCCCGCCACGGCCAGGCCGGAGGAGTTTGAAGAGGCACGACCCGCCGCGTGTTCGAACTGACCTACGTTGAGGGTCAAGTTGTCGATTTCTTTCGAGGAGAGGGTGCCACCGTCAAAGGTCTGTGGCAGCAGGCGGCTATCGTTCGCTACCAGAATCGGCATGTTCGGTTGCATAGCGCCGCCCAGGTGGGCTTCGGTCTTGGAGATGCGCGCCTTGACGTTGGCCGCTGCGCGGCTCCACTCGTTCACAGCCGAACCATCGCTGTCGCTTGGGAAGAAGGTGTTGTTATCCGGGTGATGCCCCTTGCCGCCGTCCAGATGGATGCCGACCAGTGCCTGGGCGTCGATACCGAAGCCGACAGTACCCTGAGTGAAACCAGACAAGTAATCGAACTTGAGGCCTTCAGCGCTCTCTTTCTGATCGGGGCCGGTTTCACGGTTATCGTTGTTGTAATACATGGTGCGGGAACTAACGGAAGCCTTGCTGTCTTCGATGAAACCTGCGGCGCCTGCCTGCTGCGCCAAAACCCCTACGGCCACGGCCAAGGCCAAGGTGGACTTGTTCATTGTCTAACTCCTCTCGTTTCTAATTCTTGTGTTCCTGGCCTCGGTTCGATGGCCGAAGATCCTAAGATGCGCGATTAGCGCCAGAGCGTGACTCACAAGTCAATCGTAACTATGTGTGTCTACGACCATGGTCTAATCCCCCGTTTTTTGGTCCATGTTGGTCATGAGCTCGTTACAAATCTGCAAAGAACGAGCCCATTCGTTCCTCATACCTTTTAGGAATTTAGCGCTGCACCCCACGCGGCCCCGGAATAGAGGCCCCAGCTCATAAGCTAATTACCAAATGGTATTTATTAGACATTTTTTAGATCGTTTAGCGTTTGAAGCAATTCGGAAACAAACCCCCACCGAAAGGCGACGCCATGACGACCAGACGCGAACTATCCAGCCTAATTGTTACAGTTTGTGTGTCCCTGATATTTTCTCATTCCGCTCAAGCGGTCAACCTGACTGTGGGTTATCAAACTGGCATCGACCCCAGCAAAGTCCCTCAGGCGGACGGCCTGTATGAGCAAACCATCGGCCAGAAAATTGACTGGCGCCGCTTCAACAGCGGCCCTGAAGTGGTGACAGCCATCGCTTCCGGTGATGTTCAGATTGGCAACCTCGGCTCCAGTCCTTTGGCCGCGGCCGCCTCGCGCAATCTGCCGATAGTCGCGTTCATCGTGTCAGCCCAGATCAATGCGGCTGAAGCCCTAGTGGTGCGCAACGGGAGCGGTATCGACAATCCGCAAGATCTGATCGGCAAGACCATCGCCACCCCCTTCGTTTCAACCTCTCACTACAGTTTGCTCGGCGCACTGAAGCACTGGGGCCTGAACGCCTCGAAAGTCAAAGTGGTTAATTTGCAGCCGGCGGAGATCGCGGCAGCGTGGAAGCGGGGTGATATTGATGGCGCGTTTGTCTGGTCGCCGGCGCTGGGGGAAATTCGCAAGACAGGCAAGACGTTGACGGATGCCGCGCAGGTCGGTCAGTGGGGGGCGCCGACGTTTGAAGTCTGGGTCGCGCGTAAGGATTACGCCGAAAAACATCCTGAGGTGGTGGCCAAATTTGCCAAGGTCACCTTGGACTCGTTCGCCGACTACGCCGCGCATAAAGACAGCTGGACCGCCGATTCAGTGCCCGTGCAGAAAATCGCCAAACTGACCGGTGCCAACGCGGCCGATGTACCGGAGCTGTTGGCCGGTTCTGCGTTCCCGGATGCCAAGGCTCAGCAGACCACCGCGCTATTGGATGGCGGCACGGCCAAGGCGATTGGCGAGACGGCGAAGTTCTTGAAGGAGCAGGGGAAGGTTGAAACGGTGCTACCGGATTATTCGGCGTATGTCAGTGCGAAGTTTGTCGCTGAGTGATTGTTGGCGGCTGCTACGCAGCCGATCGCGAGCAGGCTCGCTCCCACACTGGATCTGCATACACTGGAGATCTCCTGTGGGAGCGAGCCCGCTCGCGAAGGGGGCGCCACGGTTATAAGGTTTTTTCGAAGATCTTCGAATTACGCTGATAGTTGTACAGAGAAGCCCGCGCCGACGGCAGGCGTTCGACGCTGCTCGGCACAAACCCGCGTTCGCGGAACCAGTGAGCGGTACGGGTCGTCAGCACGAACAGGGTTTTCAATCCCTGGGCCCGGGCACGGGTTTCGATGCGTTCCAGCAGCTCATCACCGCGCCCGCCATGGCGGTATTCCGGGTTCACCGCCAGACACGCCAGCTCCCCTGCGTCCGAATCGGCAATCTGATACAGCGCCGCACAGGCGATGATCATGCCTTCGCGCTCCACCACGCTGAACTGCTCGATCTCACGTTCCAGCACTTCACGGGAGCGACGTACCAGAATCCCCTGTTCTTCCAGCGGGCTGATCAAATCCAGCAAACCGCCGACATCCTCAATCGCCGCTTCGCGCACAATTTCAAATTGCTCCTGCGCCACCAGCGTACCGCCCCCGTCGCGGGTGAACAGTTCGGTCAGCAGTGCACCGTTTTCGGCATAACTGACGATATGGCTGCGCGCCACGCCGCCCCGGCACGCTTCAGCCGCCGCATCCAACAGCTCAGCCTGATAGTTGCTGCCCAAGCGCTGCAAATGCGCCGGTACTTGTTGCGGACGCAATTCACGCACCAGACGACCGTTTTCGTCGATCAAGCCCAGGTCGGCGCCGAACAGCAGTAACTTGTCCGCGCCCAGGTCGATGGCCGCGCGGGTGGCGACGTCTTCGCAGGCGAGATTGAAGATCTCACCGGTCGGCGAGTAGCCCAACGGCGACAACAACACGATGGAGCGCTCGTCCAACAGGCGATTGATGCCTTTGCGATCGACACGACGTACTTCGCCGGTGTGGTGATAATCCACGCCTTCGAGCACACCAATCGGCCGCGCCGTGACCAGATTGCCGCTGGCCACCCGCAGGCGCGAGCCCTGCATCGGCGACGAGGCCATATCCATGGACAGGCGCGCTTCAATGGCGATACGCAGCTGACCAACCGCATCGATCACACACTCCAGCGTCGCGGCATCGGTGATGCG
Source organism: Pseudomonas sp. P4_C8 (assembly GCF_056401975.1). Lineage (NCBI taxonomy): Bacteria > Pseudomonadati > Pseudomonadota > Gammaproteobacteria > Pseudomonadales > Pseudomonadaceae > Pseudomonas > Pseudomonas sp. P4_C8. The sequence goes on from NZ_JBFUIH010000039.1 coordinate 60,356, forward strand.
CATGCCGTGATGGTAATGCGGGGTCAGACCGCGCGCGGCGAGGCGGGTTTCAATTTGCGGACGGGAACCGTGAACCAGCACCAGCCGTACGCCAAGGCTGTGCAACAGCACCAGGTCGTGGACGATATTGCCGAAATTCGGGTGCTCCACTCCATCGCCGGGGAGCATGACGACAAAGGTGCAATCGCGGTGGGCATTGATGTAAGGCGAAGCGTGACGAAGCCAATTAACGTATTCGGGCATGAACCTGGGCCTGTAATAAATAGCAGCCAAAAAATGGGCGACACTGAAAACGCACAGCGGGCTGATGGTTATCGTCGGAACAGGCTTGGCGACACGCGCGTTCTCCTCATGGATACGGGTTTGAACATCGGCAATTTATACGGTTATTCCGCCAAAACACAAAACCCTGTAGGAGCGAGCTTGCTCGCGAAGGCGGTATAACAGTCGACGATGATGTTGAATGTTATGGCCTCATCGCGAGCAAGCTCGGCTCCTACAAGGATTGCGTGACGGCCGGTGTCAGGCAGTAATGTTCGATCAGCTGACGTAATAGATGCACCGTAGGCTGCAAACGTGACATTTCGAGGTATTCCCCCGGCTGGTGGGCGCAGGCGATATCGCCCGGGCCAAGTACCAGCGTCTCGCAGCCAAGTTGCTGAAGATAAGGCGCTTCGGTGCCGAACGCCACTGCTTCGGCGCGATGGCCGGTGAGCTTCTCGGCAACCCGGACCAATTCCGCGTCCTCGGCCTGTTCGAAGGGGGGGACTTCGGGGAACAGCGGCGCGTAATCAATCTTCACCTGATGCCGTTCGGCAACCGGTTTGAGCCGCTGCAGAATCTCCGCGCGCAAGGCTTTGGGGTCCATGCCCGGCAATGGCCGCAGGTCAAACTCCAGTGAGCACTGACCGCAGATACGGTTAGGGTTATCGCCACCATGGATGCAGCCAAAGTTCATGGTCGGCGTCGGCACGCCAAACTGCAGGTTGCGAAATTCGCGCTGCCACAACAGGCGCAGACCGCGTAATTCGCCGATGGCATCGTGCATGGCCTCAAGGGCGCTATGGCCCAAGCTTGGGTCCGAGGAGTGGCCGCTCTGACCGAGAATGTCGATGCGCTCCATCATGATGCCTTTGTGCATGCGGATCGGCTTCAACCCGGTCGGCTCGCCGATGACCGCCGCGCGGCCCAATGGACGCCCGGCTGCGGCCAGAGCCCGAGCACCGGACATGGAGCTTTCTTCATCGCAGGTAGCGAGGATCAACAGCGGTTGCTTGAACGGCTGATCGAGCAGCGGGATCACCGCTTCGATGGCCAGGGCGAAAAAGCCCTTCATGTCGCAACTGCCCAGGCCAATCCAACGGCCATCAACTTCGGTGAGCTTCAGCGGATCGGTCTGCCACAATGCGCCGTCGAATGGCACCGTGTCACTGTGGCCGGCCAGCACCAGGCCACCGGGGCCGGAACCAAAACTGGCCAGCAGGTTGAACTTACCAGGGCTGACTTGCTGGATATCACAGGCAAAACCCAGATCACCCAGCCACGTCGCCAGCAAATCGATCACCGGGCGGTTGGTCTGATCCAGGTTCGGTTGGGTGCAGCTGACCGACGGCGCAGCGATCAGCGCAGCGAACTGATCTTTCATGGATGGCAAAGGCATCGCTGACTCCAACTCCCGAATGGAAGTCCATCATAGAACCATCCGGCGACAGGAATAAACCGTCGCGGCACGGAGGGCCGGCGAGTCCTGTACACTGCACGACCTTGGCAGCCACACATTCCCCCGGCTGCGCTCCCGATCCTGGATTTTCCGGCCATGCAGAAAGAAACCGAAATCAAGCTCCGCGTCAGCCGCGAAACCCTCGCCGCCCTGCGCGAGCACCCGCTCCTGAAAAAACGCAACAAAAGTGGCTGGGAACGCCGTGAGTTGATGAATCAGTACTTCGACACGCCTGAGCGCGACCTGGCCCGTGCCAAGGTTGCCCTGCGCCTGCGCCGCGATGGCGAAGAAGTGATTCAAACGCTCAAGACCCGCGGCCAGAGCGTCGCCGGCCTGTCCGAGCGTAACGAATACGACTGGAACTTGCCCAAAGCCAAGCTCGACGTGAAGAAACTCGACGGCGAATGCTGGCCCGAGGAACTGGCCGAGCTGGACAAAAAAACCCTCAAGCCGATTTTCACCACCGACTTCGTTCGCGAACGCGCTGAAATCGCCTGGGGCCGTGGCAAGACCAAAGTGGTCATCGAAGCCGCACTGGACCTGGGCCACGTGATCGTCGGTAAGCAGAAAGAAGAAATCTGCGAGCTGGAACTGGAATTGCGCGAAGGCGAGCCGGCGGCCCTGCTGGAACTGGCTGCCGAACTGGCCGCGACCCTGGCCCTGATGCCGTGTGACATCAGCAAGGCCGAGCGCGGTTATCGTTTGTACGACGCCAACAGCTATTCGCTGAGCCTGCCAGCGCCGCAAATCACCGCCGAAACCCCGCTGGACGACGCCTTCGCCGCGCTGAGCTGGCATTTGCTGGGCAGCAGCCAGCGTCTGGCCGAGCAATATCGCTTCAACGGCCATTGGCGCCTGTTGCAGGACTGGGTCGAAAACCTCGCTGAATTGCGCGCACTGCTCAGCAGCCTGGGCCAAGCCGCCCCACGCCAGTCGACGCACGATCTGCGCCTTGCGCTGGACGCGTTGCTGGAAGACTGGCGGCCGCTGGTTCAGGCCGGTATCGAGGACGAAGACGTGCGCAAAGCCGCGCCGGAACAATTCCTCGAAGAACTGGAAGACCCGCGCTGGGGCCTGTTCTCGCTGAGCACCTCACGCTGGTTGCTGGCCCGCACCTGGGCGGCTGATCGCAACGTCCGTGGCAATCGCCAGGGCGCGGCGCAACTCGGTAGCTGGCTGCCGCGTTTGCTGGGTGAAGAAGCGACCTCCCTGCAATTGCAGCGTTATCAGCAACAGCCGGAAGACCTGGCCGAGCAACTGCCGCGCATCGAACGCATCCAGGCCTGGCTGCACCATGCCCGTCACGTGCTGGACATCCCGGAAATGGATCGCCTGTACGGTGAGTTGAAGCAGCTTGCCCTGCTAGCTAACGAGCCGATCACTGATGAATCGCTGGATGCGCGTAAGCAGCAGGCGATTGCTGTTTATCAGAATCGCGCCTGGAAAATGCTGCTGCGTATGTAATACCGCCATCGCGGGCAAGCCTTGCTCCTACAGGTTTTGTGTCAAACCCAATTGGGAGACCGACTCGAATCCTGTAGGAGCAAGGCTTGCCCGCGATGAGGCCAGCCCACTCACCGCAAAACCTCAGACCGGCAAACTCGTCGTAGACTTGATTTCCGACAACGCCACAATCGAGTTCACTTCCTGTATCCCCGGCACCATCGACAGTTTCTCGAAGAAAAACCGCTCATAAGCCTCAATGTCCGCCGTGACAATGCGCAGTAAAAAATCCACCGACCCCATCAGCACATAACACTCCAGCACTTGCGGAAACCCGCGAATCGCCTCGGTGAACTCTGTGAAGTTCGAACGCCCGTGCGCGTTGAGTTTGATCTCGGCAAAGATCTGCGTGTTCAGCCCGATCTTCTTACGATCAAGCAGCGTCACCTGCGCGCGAATGATCCCCTCTTCCTTCATCCGCTGAATCCGCCGCCAGCACGGCGACTGCGAGAGCCCCACCTGTTCGGCGATCTGCGCGCTGGAGAGCGAAGCGTCCTCTTGCAGCAACGCGAGAATCTTGCGGTCGTAGCCATCCAGCTCGCTTTGCATAGAAAAACCTTAAAACCTTCTCTATTTGAATTAGACAATTCGATAAGTCGCCAATTGACTCAATCATAGATAAGAAATGCCCGACAACGAATGTAAAAATTCCTCCAGTGATTTTGGAGACCGACCATGCCGCATTTAGAAGCTGTCCATACCCCGCCAACCCGTGCCGACGTCTGGAGCGTCAGCAACACCCACTGCCGGGTTCACTATCTATTGCTCGCCGAAGCGGAACCGGACCTGCTGTGCCGGGCGCTCAATCTGTTCGCCTTGCAGTTTCTGACGCCACAACAGGTCAACGTACAGCGACACGATGACTTGCTGTCGATCGACATTGTCATGGACGGTCTCAGCTGGCACCGCGCCCAAGTGATTGCAGAAAAACTTCGTAACTTGATCAGCGTCTGCTCGGTCGAGCTGCAAGCGGCTGATGCGGCGTGGGATGAGCCGGTCCAGGCCGCGGGTTGAAAAACCTCGACACGGCTTTGTCCAGTAGTGGCCCAGCAGTCGACAGGTCCGCGACTATCCTTTGCGGACTGTGTTCATGAGGAGCCCGCATGTCCGTTCAACTTGCCATTCAGGACCGCTGGCTGGATCTCAATGATTTGCTGCGCGAACTGGTCGCCCAAGGCTTTATCAGCCATGACTCGGCCGAGCATGCGCTCAATGCTCGCCGCCGCCACGCCACCAATGGCCAGCTGCATCCGCTCGAATTCATTGCCAGCCAACACCTCGACGATCTTAGCCGTCCCGGTAAACACCTGGACCTGGAAAGCCTGACCCTGTGGCTGTCGCAACAGGCCGGCCAGCCTTATTTGCGCATCGATCCGCTGAAGATCAACGTCGCGGCCATTACGCCGCTGATGTCCTACGCCTTTGCCCAGCGCCACAAGATACTCGCGGTGTCCATCGACCGCGACGCGGTCACCGTGGCCAGCGCCCAGCCCTACGTCAAAGGCTGGGAAGCCGACCTGACCCACGTGTTGAAGCTGCCGATCAAACGGGTGGTGGCCAACCCTGTCGACATCCAGCGCTTTAGCGTCGAGTTTTTCCGCTTGGCCAAATCGGTCAGCGGCGCGACCAGCGCCGATCAGCAGACCAGCACCTTGGGCAACTTCGAGCAGCTGCTCAACCTCGGCGCCAGCGACCAGGAGCCGGACGCCAATGACGCGCACATCGTCAACATCGTTGACTGGCTGTTTCAGTACGCCTTCCAGCAGCGCGCCAGCGATATCCACATCGAACCCCGACGCGAGCAAGGCACGGTGCGCTTTCGCATCGACGGCGTGTTGCACAACGTCTATCAATTCCCGCCACAGGTGACCATGGCCATCGTCAGTCGCCTCAAGAGCCTCGGGCGGATGAACGTCGCGGAAAAGCGCAAACCCCAGGACGGCCGGGTGAAAACCAAGACCCCGGACGGCGGTGAGGTCGAGCTGCGGCTGTCGACGTTACCGACGGCATTCGGTGAAAAAATGGTCATGCGGATCTTCGACCCGGAAGTCCTGCTAAAGGATTTCGACCAGCTAGGCTTTTCCGCCGAAGACTTGCGCCGCTGGCAGGACATGACCCGTCAACCCAACGGCATCATTCTGGTCACCGGGCCGACCGGTTCGGGCAAAACCACCACGCTGTACACCACGCTAAAGAAACTGGCGACGCCGGAGGTCAACCTCTGCACCATCGAAGACCCGATTGAAATGGTCGAGTCCGCGTTTAACCAGATGCAGGTCCAGCACAACATCGACCTGACCTTCGCCGCCGGCGTGCGCGCGCTGATGCGACAAGACCCGGACATCATCATGATCGGCGAGATTCGCGACCTCGAAACCGCCGAAATGGCGATTCAGGCAGCGCTCACCGGCCACTTGGTGCTCTCGACATTGCACACCAACGACGCGCCGATCGCGATCAGTCGCCTGCTGGAACTCGGTGTGCCGCACTACCTGATCAAAGCCACGGTGCTCGGCGTTATGGCCCAGCGCCTGGTGCGCACCTTATGCCCCCATTGCAAGGCACCGCTGACGTTGGGTGAAGAGGATTGGCAAACCCTGACCAAACCCTGGCAAGCCCCCCTGCCCACTAATGCCCAACGTGCCATCGGCTGCCTGGAATGTCGCGACACCGGCTATCACGGCCGCGCCGGGGTTTACGAAATCATGCAGCTGACTGACGGGGTCAAAGCGTTGATCAATCCGGACACCGACTTGCTGGCGATCCGGCGTCAGGCGTTCAAGGAAGGCATGCGCAGCTTGCGGCTATCCGGAGCCCAGAAAGTCGCTGCGGGTTTGACCACCATTGAAGAGGTGTTGCGAGTGACGCCGCAGAGCGAGCAAAAGTAAACGCGCTCGCCATGGAACTCGATTGGGGGTTGGCTATCCAACGCCGCAGTTAACCCAGTGGAGTCACCCATCATGCGTTTCAAACTTGCTGTCGCCACCGTCGCGCTGCTGTCTCTTCCAGTCGGTAGCGCGATGGCCGATGATAGCTTTTGGCAAAATGTCCTCACCTCCGGTGCAACCACCGCCTCGACCTACCTGACGTCCAAGGACAACAAAATGGTCGTCGCCGCCCAGGACGATGCCAGCAGCTTTGTTGCCAGTGACGGCGGCATTCGCGGCCCTTACCTGGAAGCGGCAATGCAGAAAGTCCGCGCCGACAACCCAGGCTTGCAGGCCACGGACATGGAACTGGCGAATGCGATTCTGGCGAAGAATGCCGTTGCTTCGGAGTAAGTTCGCAGATGCCAAAATGCCGCTCAACTGAGCGGCATTTTTATGCCCAACACAAATCCCCTGTAGGAGCACGGCTTGCCGGCGA
>NZ_JBFUIH010000040.1:0-65101 GCF_056401975.1 Pseudomonas sp. P4_C8
ATATAACACCCAAGCAATTTGCTGACCTGAGAGGGCACCAGATTGCGGTGTGTGAAGACGATACAAGTCGAAAATTCGCAAGCAACACACAAATCTATTRCATACCCATTCGCTGGAGCGTGAACCGAAAGGTAAACGACCTGGCTACCGAATTTCTTGACGACCATAGAGCATTGGAACCACCTGATCCCATCCCGAACTCAGCAGTGAAACGATGCATCGCCGATGGTAGTGTGGGGTTTCCCCATGTGAGAGTAGGTCATCGTCAAGATTAAATTCCGAAACCCCTGTCTGCTAACGCAGACAGGGGTTTTGTTTTGTCCGCAGGAAAGTGCTGTGCGTCCCGTATTCACACGCTCATCAGCAAGAAAAACCTATGAATGGGAACACAGAGCAGGTGACTGTCGTTTTGATCGTTAAGGACAACCGTTAGAGGAAATCGAACTAAAGTGACCGGGCGGTTTTTGGTATGGTGCAGCTCGTTTTTAAACGGACTGATTTCAAGCCTACGGATCGGCATCCTTATTTAGTTAAAGAGCTGCTGCGGAAATGCCCGAACCGATACCGATCAAGGACCACGAAAAAGAGACGCGCCTGGTCAACAAAAGACTGATGGCTTGCGGCTTGTTCGTCGTGGCTATTTCCTGCGCGCTGATGGTGCGCATGTATGTCCTGCAGGTGGTCGAATTCGACTATCACTCGACCATCTCCGAAAACAACCGTGTCCACGTCCTGCCGATCACGCCCACTCGAGGGTTGATCTACGACCGCAATGGCGTGGTTCTGGCGGACAACCGGCCGAGCTTCAATCTGACGATCACCCGCGAACGCGCCTCCGATGTCAAAGAGGAGCTGGATGAGGTGGTCAACCTCCTGCACCTGTCGACAGAAGATCGAACGTTGTTCGACAAGGCAATGAAGCAGGCCCGTCATCCGTTCGTGCCGGTCACCCTGTTCTATGAACTGAGCGAAGAGCAGATCGCGGTACTGGCGGTCAACGAGTTCCGGTTGCCGGGGATCGATGTCGAGCCTCAGTTCGTGCGCCACTACCCGATGGGCGCGCACTTCGCGCATTCGATTGGCTACGTCGGTCGCATCAACGAGAAAGAATCCAAAGCCCTGGACACGGTGGAATACCGTGGCACCCAATCCATCGGCAAAACCGGTATTGAAAAATTCTACGAGTCCGAGCTGCATGGCCAGGTCGGCTATGAAGAAGTCGAAACCAACGCCCAGGGCCGTGTGTTGCGTGTGCTCAAGCACACTGATCCGGTCCCCGGCAAAAACATCGTTCTGAGCCTGGACGTCAAACTTCAGGAAGCCGCCGAAGCAGCCTTGGGTGATCGTCGAGGTTCAGTTGTCGCGCTCGACCCGTCGACCGGTGAAGTGCTGGCAATGGTCAGCAAGCCAAGCTTCGACCCGAACCTGTTCGTCACCGGGATCAGCTTCAAGGAATACGCGGCGCTGCACGATTCCATCGACCGCCCGCTGTTCAACCGCGTGCTGCGAGGCCTCTACGCGCCGGGTTCGACCATCAAGCCGGAGGTGGCCATTGCCGGTCTCGATACGGGTGTCGTCACCCCGCAGACCCGTGTCTTCGATCCGGGTTACTACCAGCTCCCGGACTACGATCACAAATACCGCAACTGGAACCACAGCGGCGACGGTTGGGTGGACATGGACGCGGCGATCATGCGCTCCAACGATACCTACTTCTACGACCTGGCCCACAAGCTGGGCATCGATCGCCTGCACGACTACATGGCGATGTTCGGCCTCGGCGAGAAGGTCTCGCTGGACATGTTCGAAGAGTCTGCCGGTCTGATGCCATCCCAGGCCTGGAAGCGCGCCACGCGCCGTCAGGCCTGGTTTCCTGGCGAAACGGTGATCCTCGGCATCGGTCAGGGTTATATGCAGGTCACACCGCTGCAATTGGCCCAGGCCACAGCGCTAATTGCCAACAAAGGCGTGTGGAATCGACCGCATCTGGCCAAGACTGTGGACGGTGTTGCGCCGGTCGATGAGCATCCGATGCCCAACATCCTGCTCAAGGACCCGCGTGACTGGGAGCAGGTCAACCACGGCATGCAGATGGTGATGCACGACGCTCGCGGGATAGCCCGGGCGGCAGCGCTGGGTGCTCAATACCGCATTGCCGGCAAGAGTGGTACCGCGCAAGTTGTCGCAATCAAACAGGGCGAGCGCTACAACCGCGCGAAAACCCTGGAGCGTAACCGCGATAATGCCTTGTTCGTCGGCTTCGCTCCGGCCGAGCACCCGAAGATTGTCATCTCGGTGATGATCGAAAATGGCGAGGCTGGTGGTCGCGTTGCCGGTCCTGTGGTCCGACAGATTATGGACGCCTGGCTACTTGATCAGGACGGTCACCTGAAACCGCAATACGCCGCCCCGAGCAAAGCCCCGGGCGACCCTCACGTCTAAGAGGGCAAGGCTTCACAGCACAGGCTCACGAATGCTGAGCATGTGCTGGAAGCTTTCGAGGAACACGGTTTCGGCCTGACTCATCTTCTGCTCGCGATTCCACAACAGTTGGATATCGAAATCCACCACGCCATCTTCCGGCGGCAAACGCCAGAGCAACCCTTGCTCGACATCCCTTCGTACCAGATGCGTCGGCAGGCAGCCAATGCCGAACCCTGAGCAGATCAAGCGATAAATTTCTTCGAAACTCGTCGATGAAGCGACGATCTTGCCGGTAAAGCCTTGCTGGTCGCGGAACAATGTCAGGGGCGAAAGATTGCCCCCGAGTTGGTCACTGGTGAAGCTGACAAAGTTCTCCGCCGCGAGCTGTTCCAGGGTTAGATTCTCTTGCCCAAACAACCGATGACGCTGCCCACAAAAGTACGCATAAGTCTCACGAAACAGCACCCGTTGCTCCAATCGCGGCTGCGGTAAACGACACAGGCCGACGCCAATGGTCGCTGTCTTTTGCAGCAGTGAACTGATGATGTTCGAGCTACCCATCACTTCGACTTCAAACTCGATTTTCGGATGGGTTTCGTGGAAATCGGCGAGGAACTCGTCGTAATGTCGTGCTTGCACGCCGCTGACGGTAAGGATGCGAATCTTACCGACCACGTCGTCGTTACGACTCTCCACTACCGTGCCCAGTCGTGAAATATCTCCGTAAATGTCCGCCGCAATGCGCAGGACTTCCTCCCCGGTTTCCGTCAGATCAAACCGCCGCCCGCTGCGGGCAATCAACACACATTCCAATTGTTCTTCCAGTCGTTTCAGCGCCTGACTGACGGCTGACTGCGTGATGTGCAATCGCGCGGCGGCCCGGCTCATGCTGCCTTCCTGGCCGATCACCAAATAGGTGCGTAACAGGTTCCAGTCGAGGCGGTCATTGAGAAAGCGGCGACCGACCCATGGGTTGGAAGTGGAGGGCATAAATAGTCCAGGTAGTAGCAGAGCTAATAGTAAAGATAAGAATATGAAAATTGACTAATCCTGCCACGKAAGCGATAAAGCCCACAAGCGCCACAGAGTGCAACCGTATACAGCCTTCAGTACCTGCCCAAAACTATAAATACACAGGGTCCTTGCATGCACACTACCCCTCAACCGCGACGAGCCGCGGCGGCAGCCTTCATTGGCACGACCATCGAGTTCTACGACTTCTACATCTACGCCACGGCGGCGGCGCTGGTGCTTGGGCAAGTGTTCTTTCCCAGCAGCGATCCGGTGATGAGCACCCTGGCAGCCTTCGGCAGTTTCGCCGTCGGCTTCATCGCTCGCCCAATGGCCGGCATGGTTTTCGGTCATCTGGGTGATCGCCTCGGTCGCAAGAAAATGCTGCTGGTGACCATGGCCCTGATGGGTTTGGCGACCGCCGGCATCGGTCTGTTGCCCAGCTACGCCAGCGTCGGCATCTGGGCGCCGGTCGGTCTGATTGTGCTTCGTTTGATCCAGGGCATTTCAGTTGGTGGCGAGTGGGGCGGGGCGGTGTTGATGGCCAGCGAGCACGCACCGGCCAAGCGCAAGACTTTCTATGCATCGTTCGCTCAACTCGGCAGCCCAGCCGGTTTACTGCTGGCGTTGATTGCCTTTCGTCTGGTGACTTCCCTTGAGCCAGAGGACTTCCTCGCCTGGGGCTGGCGTCTGCCGTTTCTCGCCAGCGGTGTGCTGATGATGGTCGGCCTGATGATCCGTTCCGGTGTCCACGAGTCGCCGGAGTTCGCCAAGGCGCGTGACAACAACGAGACTTCCAAGTATCCGGTGAAGGATGTCATCCGCACCTGCTGGCGGCAGATCCTGTTCGCCGCCGCCGCGGTGACCATCGGCTCGGCCGGGTTCTTTTTCACCAACACCTTCATGATCACCTACGTCACCCAGTATCAGGGCATCGCACGTTCGACGATTCTCGATTGCCTGTTCGTGGTGACCGTTATTCAACTGCTCTCGCAACCGCTCTCTGCGTTGCTGGCCGAGCGCATCGGCGAAGGCCGCTTCCTCAAACTCGTCGCGCTGATGTGCATGGTCACGCCATATCCGATGTTCATGCTGGTGGGCACACAGAACATTGTGCTGATGACCGTCGGCATTGCTCTGGCGGTGGTGATTCTCTCGGCGCTGTACGCGGTGATCGCCGGCTACATGACTCAGGCGTTCCCGGTGCACCTGCGCTACTCGGGCATTTCTATCGCCTACCAACTCAGCTGTGCGCTGGCCGGCGGTACTACGCCGCTGATCGGCACGCTGCTGGCGAGCAAGTTTTCCGGACAATGGTTGCCGTTGGCGGTGTTCTTCACCTTGCTTTCGGCCCTGTCTTTGATCGGTGTTTGCGGCCTGGCCCGCCTGCGCGCCAACCCGGTCGTCACCCACGCTGCTAAAGAGGTGTATTCGTGAGTAAACCTGAACACATCGGCCCGGTTGAATGGCAAGCCCGTTGCGAGCTGGCTGCGCTGTATCGCCTGGTCGCGCACTTTCGCATGACCGACTTGATTGACACTCACATCACCCTGCGGATTCCGGGGCCTGAGCATCACTTTCTGATCAATCGCTACGGGGTGATTTTCGACCGCATGCGCGCCTCGGACCTGGTGCGGATCGATCAGGACGGGCGAGTGGTCGATCCGGAGTATGAAGGTCATCGGGTCAACGCCGCCGGCTTCGTCATTCACTCGGCGATCCACATGGCCCGCCCCGATTTGAATTGCGTGATTCACACCCATACCGCCGCTGGCATGGCGGTCGCCGCACAGAAGCAAGGCTTGCTGCCGATCACTCAGCACGCGCTCAAGTTCTACGGCAAGCTGGCTTATCACACCTACGAGGGTATCGCACTGTCGCTGGATGAACGCGAGCGCTTGATCGCCGACCTCGGGCCTCACCGGGCGATGATCCTGCGCAATCACGGATTGTTAGTCGGCGGCTCCGGCGTGGCGCAGGCGTTCCAGGAAATTCACTTTCTGGAGCGTGCCTGTCAGGCGCAAGTTGCGGCGTTATCCGGTGGTTCGGCGTTGCATTACCCGTCCCCGGAAGTCTGTGCGCATACCGCTGAACAGTTTGACCGCGATGAACAGGACAACATCATCGACCTGGCCTGGGAGGCCGCTTTGACCCTGATCGAATCCCAGCGCGAGTCCTACTTATCGTGAAAACCGTCACCAACACCGTGGTTTTACTGTCCCGCGACAACCTGTTACTCAAGCAATTGCAGGCAGCCTTTGCCCGCAGTGCGCCGCAGCTCACAACCGTGCTGGCGGATGATCCGCTGGCCAGGAATGCGCAGATTGCCGCGTGCTGGTTTCCCTTGCCAGGCAGCCTCGCCGCGTTGCCAAACCTACAAGTCATCCACTCGGTGGCCGCCGGCATCGATCACCTCGATCACGACCCGTCGTGCCCGGATCTGCCGATCTGCCGAGTGGTCGATCCCGGCCACCGCCAAGGCATGACTGAATACGTGCGCTGGGCGGCGATTCACTATCACCGCGGCTTCGATCAGGTGCTGTTGCAGCAACAGGACCAGCGCTGGGAGCGGCCGCTGCAACGGGCGGCGGGGCAGTTCAAGGTCGGTGTGATGGGGCTTGGGTCGTTGGGCCGCGCCATTGCCCAGGACTTGGCCGCCGCCGGTTACGACGTTCGTGGTTGGGCGCGCCGCAGCAAGGACTTGCCGGGCGTACAGACGTTCGCCGGTGCGGAAAAGCTGAACCCGTTTCTCGATGGATTGGAGTTGCTGATCAACCTGTTGCCGCTGACCAGCGAAACCCGCGGCATCCTTGGCAGTGCAACGTTCGAGCGGCTCGCCAATGGCGCCGCGCTGGTCAATTGTGGTCGGGGTGGTCATCTGAATATCGACGACCTCGAACAGGCCCTGGTCCGAGGAAAACTGCGCGGTGCGTTGCTGGATGTTTTCGAACAAGAACCGCTGCCGGTCGATCACCGCCTCTGGACAATGCCCGGCGTCACCATCACCCCGCACATGGCATCGGCGGCCTCTCACGACTGTATCGCCGAACAAGTAGCAGAGAACTTTCGCCGTTTAAATGCCGGTGAACCGTTATTGAATTGTGCGGACCGAACACTCGGTTATTAATAAGAAAGCGCCTTGCGAACTCGCCCATTGAGTTGGGCGATCTATAACAACACTCCCTCACCTCGAAAGTTTTACTGCCAGTTAAAACAATTAAATACGAGTTCTTGATGAACTCCTGGAGACAGTAATGAGCGATCTATCGCCTGTAGAAAAGTCCGGCGCACCTCCGGAAGTTGCAATCAGCATGAAGAAAGTAGCGGTGGCCAGTGTGATTGGCACCACGGTGGAATGGTACGACCTGTTTGTGTTCGCCACGGCTTCGGCGCTGGTGTTCAACAAAGTGTTCTTTCCGGATTTCGATCCGTTGATCGGGACATTACTGGCTTTCGGGACGTTTGCTTCGGCCTACCTGGCCCGGATTGTCGGCGCGGCACTGTTCGGTCATTTCGGTGACCGCTTGGGACGCAAGTCGATGTTGTTGGTTTCACTGTTGACCATGGGGGCCGCTACTTTCGCCATCGGGTTATTACCTAACTACGCGGCCATTGGTATCTGGGCGCCGATTCTGTTGTTGCTGCTGAGGGTCATTCAAGGCCTGGCGTTAGGTGGCGAGTGGGGCGGTGCGGTGCTGATGGCGGTGGAACATGCGCCGGCCAACAAACGCGGTTTATACGGTTCCTGGGTTCAGATCGGCGTCCCGGCCGGGACCATGATTGCCAACCTGGCCTTCCTGCTCATTGCCGCGTGGCTATCCCCTGAAGACCTGTTGGCCTGGGGCTGGCGTATTCCGTTCCTGGCCAGCGTGCTGCTGATCGCCGTGGGCTTGTACATTCGCTTGAACATCGCTGAAACCCCGGCCTTCAACAAGGTCAAGGAAGCCGAGGTGCAGGTGAAAATGCCGCTGGCGGAAGTGTTTCGCAAGTACTGGAAACAAGTCGTGCTGGGCGGGATCGCGACCATGTCGACCGGGGCGTCGTTCAACATCATCGTTGCCTTCGGCCTGACGTATGGCACGCAGAATCTCGGGTTCAGCCGCAGCGTGATGCTCGGTGTGGTGTTGCTGTCCTGCGCCTGGTGCATCGTCATGTTGCCGGTGTTCGGCGCGCTGTCGGACCGCTACGGACGCAAGCCGATCATCGTCGCTGGCATCGTGGCCGAAGCGTTGGTCGCGTTCCCGATGTTCTGGTTGATGGACACCAAAGAGTTGCCCTGTGTGATCTTCGGCTACCTGCTGTTGATGACTGCCTTTGCGGCCAATTACGGGCCGATCGCGACGTTCCTCGCTGAACTGTTCGGCACACGTGTGCGTTATTCGGGACTGTCCATCAGCTACATGTTGTCCGGCCTGCTCGGCAGTGCGGCGACGCCCATTGTCACCACCGCATTGCTGGCAGCGACCGGCAAAGGTTCTTCGGTGGCCTGGTACATGATCGGTGCGGCGTTGATTTCGTTGGTGGCGCTGTTGTTGCTGACCGAGACCTTCAAGCGAGACATCAGCGACGTACCGACGGCAGTGCCGGGCGACGATCAACCTGCTCGCAAACCTTTCAAATCGGCTGCGGCCTGATCCATGGAGTTCAACAACATGCGCAGAATTCAATCGGCGCCGGGCTTTATCGGCCCAGTCGGCCCGTACTCGCAAGCGGTGGTCAGCGGCCACCTGGTGTTTACCGCCGGGCAGATCCCGGCCCAGAGTGGGCTCGATGACCAACCGGCCCACTTCACCGAACAAGTGCGACAAACCTTGCACAACCTGGAGGCGATCCTTATTGAAGCCGGGTCCGATTTCAGCCACGTGATCAAGGTCAACGCGTACCTCACCGATCCCGCACAACTGGAGCCGTTCAACGCGGTGTATCGCGAGTTCCTCGGCCACGCGCCGCCGGCACGCACCACGGTGTGTGTGGCGTTGTGGGGCGTGTCGCTGGAAATCGACTGTGTCGCCGAGTTGATTGCCAAGGAGGCGCAACATGGATGAATCGCAGCTGATCGAGCAGCTCAACGCGGTGAGCTTTCCGACCCTCGGGCATTTTCTCGAGGAGGGCTTTGCCGACTCGCAACTGCGGGCCATGGTGCCCAATGTGAAACTGGTCGGCCGCGCGCTGACCCTGAAACTGGTGGGCGCCGATGCCATCGCGGTCAACCAGGCCCTGGCGCTTATCCAGCCCGGCGATGTGCTGGTGATCGACACCGACGGTGACTGGCAACACGCCCCGGTGGGCGCCGTCACCAGTTGCGCGGCGCGTTGCGCTGGTGCGGTGGGCATTGTGGTGGACGGCGCGGTGACCGACTTGCTCGAACTGCGCGAGGCCGGGTTGCCGGTCTTCGCTCGCGGTACCAGCCTGCTGACCACCAAGTTGCATGGCCGTGGCGACAGTCAGATCAATCAGCCGATCCACTGTGCCGGCGTCACGGTGCATCCCGGGGATTTCGTGCTGGCGGACGACAACGGCGTGCTGTTTCTCGATCCGGTCACCGCGCAAAAGGTCATCGAGCGCGCGCTGGCATCGGACCGGGCAGAACCGCAACTGCTGACCCGGTTAATGGCGGGCGAGCCGGTGTCCAGTGTCTTGAGTATTAAACTCTCTTAATGACCGGCAGCCAGCCCAAAAGCTGGCTGCTCAGGAACTTCAAAATCAATGAACAAACAACCGTTGGCACTGATTGCGATCGGCAGTGCTTTATTCAGTCCGTTAAGCATGGCGGACTTTATTAAAGACAGTAAAGCGACCCTCGGGATGCGTAACTATTACTTCAATAACGATAATCGCGATGGCGCCGCGAACCCTTCCAGAACCGAAGAGTGGGCGCAGGGTTTCATGCTCAACTATCAGTCCGGATTCACCGAAGGCACCGTCGGCTTTGGTGTCGATGCGTTAGGCCTGCAGGGTATTCGCCTGGACAGCGGTGACGGTCGCCATGTTGGCAGTTCGATGATCCCCAACGATGGCAACGGTGCAGCCGAGCAATGGTCGCGTTTCGGTGCGACGGCGAAGATGCGCTTTGCGCAGACTGAAATGCGTTACGGCACCCTGATGCCGAAGTTGCCGATTCTGCAGGCCAACGACGGCCGGCTGCTGCCGCAGACATTCGAGGGTGGGCAGATCGTCTCCAATGACTTTGAGCACCTGACCCTGACCGGTGGTCATCTCGAACAGGCCACGGGCCGCGGTTCCAGTGACCGCACCGGTCTGGCCGTGGCCGGCGGCACCCGGCAAAGTAACGTGTTCAATTTTGCCGGTGCCGATTACAAGGTCACCGATGCGCTTCTGGCGCAGTACTACTACGCCAATCTCGAAAACTATTACCAACAGCATTTCGCCGGTCTGGTTCACAACCTGAAACTGGGGGATTTCGGCGCGCTGAAAACCGATTTGCGCTACTTCAAAACCTCCGCCGACGGTGCCAATAACTCAGTCACCGGGAGGGCCAGCGGCTACCGCACCAGTGGCTTTACGGAGAACGGCGACGGCAAGATCGACAACAACACCTGGAGCCTGGCGTTCACTTGGAGCATCGGCGCTCACGCGCTGATGGCCGGTTATCAGCAGGTGTCCAGTGACAGCGGATTTGTGCAGCTCAACCAAGGTAGTTTGCCGGACAAAGGCGCTGGAGGCGCAAGCGTCTACCTGCTGACCGACCGTTACATCCAGAACTTCACCCGCGCCGGTGAACGTACCGGTTTCGCCCAGTACAGCTACGATTTCGCCGCCCTTGGCGTGCCGGGGCTCAAGGCTTCGGCGATGTACCTCTCAGGCAGCGGAATTAAAACGGTGGCCGGACCTGAGCAAGAGGAATGGGAGCGGGACCTGAGCCTCGACTACGTGATCCAGAGCGGGCCGTTGAAAAACGTCGCACTGGGTTGGCGCAACGGCATGTCGCGCAGCGAAGCATCGCGCGATGCGGACCAGAACCGTCTGGTGGTCAGCTACAGTCTGCCGTTGTTCTGATCGGGCCACTCAGTCCAGCAAGCACTGTTGCAGGCTCTCGAGAAAGATCGTCTCGGCCCGACTCATGCGCTGCTCGCGGTTCCACAGCAAATGAATGTCCACATCGGCAATCCCTTCGTGGGGCGGCAGGCGCCAGAGCAATCCGGCTTCGACGTCCGCCGCCACCACGTGCTCGGGCAAACAACCGATTCCGAACCCGGCGATCACCAGTCGCCGGACTTCCTCCAGACTCGGTGACGAGGCGACGATCCGCCCACTGAAGCCTTGTTGGTCACGGAAAATCGTCAGCGGCGAGAGCATCCCGCCAATCTGGTCGCTGGTGAAACTGACGAAATTCTCCCGCTGCAAATCCCCCTCGGCGACGTTCTGTTGACCGAACATTGCATGATGCTTGCCGCAGAAAAACGCATAACGCTGACGCAGGAACAGCCGCTGTTCCAGGCGTGGTTGCGGGCGGCGATTGAGGCTCAAGCCGAGGGTGGCGGTTTTTTCCTGAAGGGCGCTGACGATGTCGGAACTGCGCATCACGTCGACTTCCAGATCCACGCGTGGATGCTGGCGGTGGAAGTCTGCGAGGAAGTTATCGAAGCGCTCCGAAAAGATCCGGCTGATGATCAACAGCCGAACCTTACCGATCACTTCGTCGGCGGGTTGTTCCAGCACGCTGCTGACCTGGGACATCTGCCCGTAGATTTCCCCGGCCAGTGCGAAAATCTGTTCACCGACTTCGGTCAGGGCAAACCGTGGCCCGCGACGGGCGATCAGTTGTCGGCCCAGTTGCTCCTCCAGACGCTTCAGCGCCTGGCTCACCGCCGGTTGCGTCAGGTGCAGGCGGGCGGCGGCTCGGCTGATGCTCAGCTCCTGGCCGATCACCCGAAAGGTACGCAGCAGGTTCCAGTCCAGGCGGTCATTGAGCAAGCGTTGCAGATCGCGTTCGGCCATGGCGGCTCTCGATTATAAGCTGAAGTAATAGTCCGCATAATAAATAGAAAATTGACTAATCATAGCCCCGGGACGATAAATCATCTCCAGACAGGCGCCGTCAGAGCGCCTTGATTTTGCTGTTTCACTCCTGCCAAAAAAATAACCAAAGGAGACCGACCCATGAAGCCCCAAGCTTCTCCCCAGCCGCGCCGTGCGGCAGCCGCAGCCTTCATCGGCACCATGATCGAGTGGTACGACTTTTACATTTACGCGACCGCTGCCGCGTTGGTATTCGGCGCGCTGTTTTTCCCCTCCGACGACAAACTGTTCAGCACCATGGCTGCGTTCGGCACTTTCGCTGTGGGCTTTTTTGCGCGGCCGTTGGGCGGGATTATTTTCGGCCACATCGGCGATCGCATTGGCCGCAAAAAGTCGCTGATCATCACGTTGCTGATGATGGGCGTGGTCACGATTTGCATCGGCTTGCTGCCGACCTACGCACAAATCGGTGCAACGGCGCCGGTGCTGCTGATTTTGCTGCGCATCGTCCAGGGCATCGCCGTCGGTGGCGAGTGGGGCGGTGCCGTGTTGATGGCCGGCGAGCATGCGCCGAAAGGTCGACGCAATTTCTTCGCATCCTTTGCGCAACTCGGCAGCCCGGCCGGTTTGATTCTGTCTCTGCTGGCGTTCAGCGCAGTCACCCGTTTGCCGGAAGAAGACCTGATGAGCTGGGGCTGGCGTCTGCCGTTCCTCGCCAGTTCGTTGCTGCTGCTGGTGGGCCTGGCGATTCGCCTGGGCGTGAATGAGTCGCCGGAGTTCCTCGCCAGCCGCGAACTGGCCCGCAAAAGCACACGTAAAGAGCAGGCTCCGGTCATGGAAGTCCTGCGCACCGCGTGGCGTCCGCTGCTGCTGTGCATCGGCGCCAACACCCTCGGGATCGCCGGGGTGTATTTCACCAATACCTTCATGATCGCCTACACCACCCAGCAACTCGAACTGCCGCGCTCACTGATTCTTGAGTGCCTGTTCGTGGTGGCGATCATTCAGTTCTGCATCCAACCCTTGGCAGCGTGGGTGGCCGAGAAAATGGGCGCAACGCGATTCCTGTGCCTGGTGTCGTTGTTGGCCATGGCGTCTCCGTACCCGATGTTCGTACTGGTCAGCTCGGCCCAGGCGCCGCTGATCATCCTCGGCATCGCCCTGGCGGTGGTGTGCATGGCGTCGTTCTACGCGGTGATCGCCGGTTACATCAGTGGCATGTTCGAGACCCGCGTGCGCTACACCGCGATTTCGCTGGCCTATCAGATTTGCGGTGCGCTGGCCGGTGGCCTGACGCCATTGATCGGCACGTTGCTGGCGCACAAGTTCGCCGGCCAATGGTGGCCGATGGCGGTGTTCTACAGCCTGATTGCCGCGACTTCGTTGATCTGTGTCCTGTCCCTTGCCCGTCGTCATGCCAGCGCTGAACGCGTCGAAATGGCCAACGCTTAATCGAAGTTTCCAGGAGTGATTTTATGTTGAAGATTAATGGTGAACGCCTCTGGGCGAGTCTGATGGCCATGGCCGAAATCGGCGCCACCGCCCGTGGCGGCAGTTGCCGCCTGGCCCTGAGCGAGGAAGACAAGGCCGGTCGCGAACTGTTTTCCCACTGGTGCCGCGAAGCCGGCATGACCCTGAGCGTGGACGCCATCGGCAACCTGTTCGCCCGCCGCGCCGGCACCGACCCCGATGCCGCGCCAGTGATGATGGGCAGCCACCTCGACACTCAGCCTGAAGGCGGGCGTTTCGACGGTGTTTACGGCGTACTTGCCGGTCTGGAAGTGGTGCGCTGCCTGAATGACCTCGGCATCCAGACCCGCAAGCCGCTGGAAGTGGCGGTGTGGACCAACGAAGAGGGCGCCCGCTTCACTCCGGCGATGTTCGGCTCGGCGGTGTTCACCGGGATTATGGAATTGGACGCCGCGCTGGCCGTGCGTGACATTGACGGTATCAGCGTTGCCGAGGCGCTGCAGCGCTCCGGTTACGCTGGCGAGCGTCCGTTGGGCGGTGCGGTGGATGCTTACTTTGAAGCGCACATCGAACAAGGTCCGATCCTCGAGGACAACGCCAAAAGCATTGGCGTGGTCAGCGGTGGCCAGGCGATTCGCTGGCTCGACGTGCGAGTCGAAGGCATGGCGGCCCACGCCGGCACCACGCCGATGCCGCTGCGCAAGGACGCCCTGTACGGTGTGGCGCGAATGATTCAGGCGATCGAAGACCTGGCCGGCGATTTCGCCCCCGAAGGTCTGACCACCGTCGGCGAGTTGAGCATCAATAAATCCTCGCGCAACACGATTCCAGGGCTGGTGAATTTCACCGTCGACCTGCGTCATCACCGCGACGAAGCCATCGACGCGATGGAGCAGCAGGTGCGTGCGCGACTTCAGGCCATTGCCGATGATCGCGGTTTGAATCTGACGATCACCCCGCACTGGATCAGTCCGGCGACGCCGTTCGACGCCGACTGCGTGGCGGCGGTGCAGCAGGCGGTGGACGCACTCGGCTACGCTCAGCAATCGATTGTCAGCGGTGCCGGCCACGACGCCATTCACCTGGCGCGGTTCTGTCCGACGGCGATGGTGTTTATCCCGTGCGTCGGCGGCTTGAGCCATAACGAAGCGGAAGATGTGCTGCCCGAAGACGTGCGTCAGGGCACCGATGTGCTGCTCTACGCCGTGCTGTCCCGCGCAATAAGCGCGGAATAAACACGATCCATGTAGGAGCGAGCTTGCTCGCGAATGCGGAGTGTCATTCAACAATGATGTCGACTGACACGCCCTCTTCGCGAGCAAGCTCGCTCCTACAGTTGATCGCATCCGGTTTCGAGATCTACGTTAACTGACAGGTATCAACCCCATGCGCAGTTTTTTCCACCCCGAACAATTGCTTCACCATCCACGCAGCTACTATTCCCGTGGGCAAATGCGTACGCCGCAGGAAGTGCCGGAGCGGGCTCAGCGGTTGGTCCAGGCGTCGCATTCATTGGGTTTCAAGGTTGAGAAACCGGCTGATGCCGGGCTCGATCCGCTACTGGCTGTCCACGGTGCACCGTACCTGGCGTTCTTGCAGGAAGCCCATCAGCGCTGGAAGGAAATCCCCGAGGATTGGGGCGATGAGGTGATGTCGAACATCTTCGTGCGCGAGCCCAATGCGTTGCGCGGGGTTCTCGCCCAGGCCGCCCGCTATCTGGCCGATGGCAGCTGTCCGGTGGGGGAACAGACTTGGCGCTCGGCTTATTGGTCGGCGCAAAGCGCGATCGCGGGGGCTCGGGCGTTGCTCGATGGCGAGCCAGCCGCTTACGCCGTGTGTCGTCCACCGGGTCACCACGCCCGGGCCGAAGCGGCGGGAGGTTTCTGTTATGTGAACAATGCGGCGGTTGCGGCGCAGGTGTTACGCGGCGGGTTTGAGCGAGTCGCGGTGCTCGATACTGACATGCACCATGGGCAGGGGATTCAGGAGATTTTTTACGACCGTGACGACGTGCTCTACGTCTCGGTGCATGGCGACCCGACCAATTTCTATCCGGGGGTTGCAGGCTTTGGTGATGAGCGAGGTGTCGGGGCAGGAGAAGGTTTTAACCTGAACTTGCCGATGGCCCATGGTGCGAGCGAGGCAGACTTCCTCGATCAACTGGATATCGCGTTGACGGCGGTGAAGGATTTCGGAGCCCAAGTGCTGGTGCTGTCCCTCGGGTTCGATATTTTCGAACTGGACCCGCAGAGCAAAGTGGCGGTCACGCGAGAAGGGTTTGCGGTGCTTGGAGAGCGGATTCGCAGCCTTGGGCTGCCATGTCTGATTGTGCAGGAGGGTGGGTATCACCTGGAGAGTCTGGAGGATAATGCGCGGGCGTTTTTTGTGAGCCCCGAGGTGTGGCAACTCTGAGGTCTCTGGTGTCTGGTCGATCGCTATCGCGGGCAAGCCATGCTCCTACAAGGGCCGAGGCTGAATGCGAATCCAGGCTCGGCTCGATCCCTGTAGGAGCAAGGCTTGCCCGCGAAGAACGATGACGCGGTCCTTCAGATGAAACACAAGCGCCGTAAGGCACTTGCCATCCCCCTGACGTTAACGTAAACATTGCGGCAGGGCGCTGAACTAAAAAAAGCGCAGGGCGGACCGATTCGGAGCGCTTGATGACGCCAATAAAAACAACACCACCGAAACGTCACCACGAAGCCCGGCTGGCCCGGGAAAAACTCCATCTGGAGGGCGAAGTTCCCGATGGCGTATTGCGCGCGGAAATCGATGCGTCGTGGCGGCGCAGCCTCAGTCATGGCGTGCATTTCAATGGAAAGCACGAGCTGGCGCTGGAATCGAGCGCCAGCCTCGACGTGCTGCTGGCCAGCAACCGACTGCTGATCGACGCGGCATTGCCGGCGATTGATTACCTGGCCGAACGTCAGGGCAAGGAAGGGCTGATCATCCTCGCCAACTCCGACGCCACCATTCTCGCCGTCGAAGGACGCGCCGATCGCCTCAAAGGCAGCGGCCTGCAAGACATCACCTTGGGCGCCTGCTGGAGCGAAGCCGCTCGCGGCACCAACGCGCTGGGCACCGCACTGGTTGAAGCCCGACCTACGATGATCGATTGCGGCGAGCATTACCTCGATCGCCTGACCGATTTCTCCTGCACCTCGGTACCGATCCATTGTCCGCAGGGCGGCATGCTCGGCGTGCTCGACCTGACCCGCGAAGGCCCGCTCGGTCGCGCTCACGACAGCACCGCGTTGCTGGCCATGGCCGTCAGCCAGATTGAAAGCCGCGTCTTCAACGCCAGTTATCCCGACGAAATCGTGCTGGCCTTCCACAGCCGTCGCCAATACCTCGAATCCCCGTGGCAAGGCCTGCTGGCGGTGAGCCTTGGCGGTCAGATCCTCGCGGTCAGTGCCCAGGCCTGTCAGTTGCTCCACGCCGAACGCTCGGCGCTGGTCGGTCGGCGGTGCGAAGAATTTCTCGGGGTCGACGGGCTCCAGCTTTTGTCGCGGTTGCATCAGGGCGGCGTCGGCAGCCTGCAAACCGCCAAAGGCGAATTCTTCTACAAAACCTTGCGCGCGCCGCAACGCTCGATCGGCATCAGCAGCCCACCGCGCAGCACCGCCAAAACCGTCAAGCCCCAGCCGGACCTTGAGTCCCTGGCCGGGAGTAACGTGCGTTATGCCCGAGCCTTGCGCATGGCCCGGCAAGGCCTGGCCAATGAATTACCGGTGTTGCTGCTCGGTGAAACCGGCACCGGTAAAGAGGTCATCGCCCGCGCTCTGCACATGGCTGGAACCCGTTGCGACAAACCCTTCATCGCGGTGAACTGCGCGGCGATTCCCGAAGGCCTGATCGAGTCGGAACTGTTCGGCTACCGAGAAGGTGCCTTCACCGGCTCCCGCCGTGGCGGCATGATCGGTCGCCTGCAACAGGCCCACGGTGGCACCTTGTTTCTCGATGAAATCGGCGACATGCCGCTGGCCCTGCAAGCGCGTTTACTGCGGGTACTGCAAGACCGCAAAGTCGCACCATTGGGGGCAGGCGAAGAGCAGGACATCGACGTCGCGTTGATCTGCGCCACACACCGCGACCTCAAGCGCCTGGTGGAAGAAAAACACTTCCGCGAAGACTTGTTCTACCGGGTCAACGGCATCAGCGTGATGCTTCCGGCCCTGCGCGAGCGCGAAGATTTCAGTGCCCTGGTCGGGCGATTGCTGGCCAGGCTTGATGCCCCGACCGTTGTCCTGCATGACGATTTGAGCCGCTTGCTCGGCGGTTATCACTGGCCCGGCAACATCCGCCAACTGGAAATGGTGTTGCGCACCGCATTGGCCATGCGCGAACCGGGGGAGACCGTCCTCACCCTCGACCACTTGCCCGACAGCATGCTCGACGACTTGACCGCGACCGAACGGCCCCAGGCCGGCAGCATCCGTGAAAATGAATTGGAGCTGATTCGCCAGTCCCTGGACACCCACCAGGGCAACGTCTCGGCCGCCGCCGACGCGTTGGGCATCAGTCGCGCGACTCTGTATCGCAAGCTCAAACAGTTGCGCTCGTGATGCAGCGCCTGATTGTTCGGCTGATCGACAGCCAAAGTCCCGAAGCCCTGCAAGCGGCATTGCGCTGGCTCTACAGCTTTGTGCGACCGCACCGTCTGGCCATCGCCGGGCTGCTCGGTTTATCGGTGTGCGCCTCGCTGCTGGTGCTGGTGCAACCGTGGCTCACCAAGCTCCTGATCGACGATGGCTTGCTGGCGCGCAATTTTCCGATGCTGGTGTTGATTGCCGGGCTGATGATCGTTGCCGGGCTGCTCGGCACGGCGCTGTCGGGCATCAATCGCTACCTGCACACGCGATTGTCCGGGCGGATTCTGTTTGCCCTGCGCGATGATCTCTATCGGCATTTGCAGACGCTCTCGCCGAGCTTTTACGGGCAGCGGCGTATCGGTGACCTGATGTCGCGTCTGGATGGCGACGTCGCCGAGATCCAGCGTTTCGCCGTGGACTCGCTGTTCTCGGCGGTGTCGAGCGTGATCGGCCTGGTCTGCGCGGTGGCGATGTTGCTGACCCTGTCGTGGAAACTCTCGTTGCTCGCGCTGGTGCTGATCCCCCTCGACGTGCTCTGGCTGCGCTGGATGCGACGTAAGGTCGAGCGCGATGTGCGGCAATTGCGCGAGCGCTCGGCGGACATGTCCTCGTTCATGGTCGAGACGCTGCCGGTGATGAAGTTCATTCAGTCCGCCGGCCAGCAACAGCGGGAAGCACGACGGCTGGAGACGCTGGGCCACGGCTACATGAGCCAATTGCTGCGCCTGCAAGTCACCGAGTTTTTTACCCAGGCCGTACCGGGCACATTGACGTCGTTGTCCCGTGCCTGTGCGTTTTTGATTGGCGGTTACTGGGTGGTGCAGGGGACTTGGCAGTTGGGCGCCTTGATCGCGTTTTCTACCTACCTGGGCATGGCCGTCGGACCGGTTCAGAGCCTGCTCGGCCTCTACGTCGCCATTCAACGGATGACTGTCAGCCTCGGGCGCGTGATGGAATTGCGCGGTGAAGAGCCGACCGTTCTGACGCCGGTCCAACCGCAACCGATGCCTGCCTGCGGTGACCTGCGATTCGACGATGTGCACTTCAGCCATCCCGGTCGCCCGACGACCTTGCGCGGTATCGAAGCGCGCATTCCCTACGGCTTGAAAGTCGCCCTCAGCGGCGGCTCCGGAGTCGGTAAATCGACCCTCATTGATCTGCTGCAACGCCACCATGATCCACAGTCGGGCCGAGTGTTGCTGGGGGAGGTCGACCTTCGGGAGCTGGACCTGTTCCAGTTGCGTCGGCGAATTGCCGTGGTCAGCCAGGACATCGTTTTGTTTCGCGGCAGCCTCGCCGACAACCTCGCTTACGCCGTGCCGGATGCCAGTCGCGAGGCAATCACCGAAGTCGCGCGGCTGGCGCAACTCGATAGTCTGATTGAATCATTGCCCGAAGGCCTCGACAGTCCGTTGGGCGAGCGTGGTCAGCAGTTGTCCGGCGGGCAGAAACAACGCATCGCCATTGCCCGGGCGCTTTTGCAGGACCCGCTGATTCTGGTGCTCGACGAAGCCACCTCGGCGGTGGATGAAGCCACCGAACGCGAAGTGATCGAGGCCATCGACCGATTGTTTGCCGGACGTACACGAATCCTGATCAGCCACCGCCCCTCAACCCTGGCCGATGCCGATTTGCGGTTTGAATTGCTCGACGGCGTGCTTACTTCAAAAACGGTGCTGCATGAAGCCTGAACTACGAATCGGCGTCGTCGACAGCGGCCATTCGGCGGCGCAGCAGGTGCAGGTCATCGCTGGCCGGCGCTTCTCGTTGCTGGAGGACGGACTGGCCGAAAGCGACTTACGCGATGATCCCCTGGGTCACGGCAGCGCGGTGATCGAAGCCATCGGACGGCGGGCACCTTCAGCGGTGTTTTGCGTGGGCCAGGTGTTTGACCAGCGCGGCGTCACCAGCGCCTTGCAGATCGCCAGCGCCATTGACTGGCTGGTGGCACAGGACGTCCGGTTGATCAATTTGAGCCTCGGTTTGCGCCAGGATCGCAGCCTGTTGCGCGAAGCCTGTGCAGCGGCAGTAGCGCGAGGGGTTCTACTCTGCGCATCGAGCCCGGCGCAGGGGGAAGGCGTGTTTCCGGCGAATTATCCGCAGGTGCTGCGCGTCACCGGCGATGCGCGCTGTGCCGAACAAGAATGGTCGTGGCTCAACAGTGCCCAAGCGGATTTCGCTGCGTGTGTGCATGGGACCTATCCGGGGCAGTCAGGCGCCAGCCTGGGGTGTGCGGCGTTGAGCGGGCACATCGCCGCTTTTCTGGTCGAACACCCTGAGGCGAGCAACGAGCAGGTGGTCGAGTGGCTGCGCGAGCACGCGCGTTATCGCGGCCCTGAACGGCGCATCGGGCCATGATTGTGATTCTCGGCGCCGGGCCAGCGGGGGCTGCGGTGGCCCTGGGTTTGCGGCGGCTTGGTTATCCCGTGACGCTGGTCAGCGAGTGGCGCCGGTTTGCCGCGTTGGAAGGTGTCTCGTTGCGGGTGCTGGAGGCCTTGCGCGGCGCGGGTCTGCATCAGGCGTTGGTGGAGGCGGCGTTGCCTTCCCAGCGACAAGTGTCTTGGAACGGTCAGCAGCATGCGCAGAACATTGAGTTTTTGTTGGACCGTCCAGGCTTCGACCGAGGCCTGCGCGAAGACCTGCGCCTGGCGGGCGTTGAGGTGTTCGAAGGTCGGGTGCTGACGGTTCAGACTGACGCGACGGGGCATCGAATCGAGATCGAAGGGCGCGAAACGCTGGTCGCGGACTTTCTGGTGGAGGCCCGAGGGCGTCAGGCGCCGGCGCTCGGCAAAGGCCTGAGAGGGCCGGAGACGGTCAGCCTGCTCAATCGCTGGCAGGCCATGCCGGGCAGCACCGCCAGCGCGGTTGAAAGCCTTGAGGATGGCTGGGCGTGGATGGCGCGACGGGCTGACGGCCAGTGTTATTGGCAGTGGACGGTGGACGTGGCCAGCGCCGGGCTGCCCGGTAAGGCGCAATTGCTCGACTATTGTCGTCAACGGCGCCAGGGCTCGGCGATGGCTCAGGCGTTTTTCGGGGCTACGCCTGAAATCGACGTGCAACTGCATGCCCGCAGCAGCACCGCAATCCTGTGTCCGCAGGTGTGCGGCCAACACTGGATTCGGGTCGGGGATGCGGCGATGGCGGTGGATCCGCTGTCGGGCAACGGGATTTTTCAGTCACTGTCTTCGGCGCTACAGGCGCCTGCATTGATCAACACGCTGTTGCGAAAACCCGAGCGAACGGCCCTGGCACAGCGCTTTCATCAGCAGCGAGTGGAGCAGCTGTTTTTGCGCTTTGCGCGGATCGGTCGCGATTTTTACGCCGATGAACAGCGTTGGCTGGATCAGCCCTTCTGGCAGGCGCGGCGGTGCTGGCCGGATGCTGAGGTTGCCCATGCCGAGGCGGATTTTGCGGCGCTGAAGATTGAGCGAGCGCCGGTGCTGCGGGATGGTTTTGTGGATGAGGCCGAGGTGGTGATCACGGCGGATCAGCCATTGGGGATCTGGCATGTGCAAGGGGTCGAGGTGGCGCCGTTGGTGCGGCGGTTGCGCACTGAACCGGCGGAACGGGTATTGGCGGGGTTGACGGTGGAGCAGGGGCGGGTGGTTCGGGGGTGGTTGTTGGCTCAAGGGTTCAAGCCCTGAGATTTGTAGGGGCCGGTCTGGCCCCTTCGCGAGCAGGCTCGCTCCCACATTGGTTTTGTGTTGAACACAGATCCCTTGTGGGAGTGAGCCTGCTCGCGATGGCGCCCGAAAGGGCGCCGCAAATCAGAGCTTGATCAACACCGACTTCAACTCGGTGTAATGCTCAATCGCCGCATACCCCATTTCACGCCCGACCCCCGACATCTTGTACCCGCCAAACGGCAGCGCCGGGTCCAGGGCGCTGTGGCAGTTGACCCACACCGAACCCGATTTGATCCGCGGAATCATCCGGTGCACCGCCGCCAAATCATTCGACCAAATGCTCGCCCCGAGACCGTAGGGGCTGTCATTGGCCATGCGCAACGCATCGGCTTCGTCATCGAACGGAATCGCCACCAGCACCGGGCCAAAAATCTCTTCCTGCACCAGAGAATGCTTCTGATCGACGTCGACGATCACCGTCGGCTTGACGAAAAAGCCCGGTCCGAACTGCTCGCCACCGCAGGCGATGGTCGCGCCGCTTTCCCGGCCCTTTTCGATGTACCCGAACACTCGTTCCTGCTGCCGCGCCGAAATCAACGGCCCCATCTCAACGCTTGGGTCCAGGCCGTTGCCGAGTTTCATGGCGTTAGCGATGCCAGCGATGTCTGCCACCACATTGTCGAAATGCTTGCGCTGCACGTACAGTCGCGAGCCTGCGCAGCACACTTGGCCCTGATTGAAGAAAATCGCGCTGGCGGCACCGGCTGCTGCGTTTTTCAGCTCGGCGTCGGCCATGACGATGGTCGGTGATTTTCCGCCCAACTCCAGGGTCACGCGGGTCATGGAGTCCATGGCGATCTTGCCGATCTGCTTGCCCACGGCGGTGGAGCCGGTGAAGGTCAGCTTATCCACCAGCGGGTTGTGCGTCAGGGCAGAGCCTGCGGTGATGCCAGTGCCGGTGACCACGTTGAACACGCCCTCGGGGTAGCCGGCCTCCAGTACCAGTTCGGCGAGTTTCAGCGCGGTCAGCGGGGTTTCATCCGCAGGTTTGAGTACCACGGTGCAACCGGTGGCGAGGGCCGGGCCGAGTTTCCAGCAGGCCAGCAACAGCGGGAAATTCCAGGCGACGATGGCGCCCACCACGCCCACCGCTTCGCGACGGATGAAGCTGTGGAATTGATCGTTGGGCATCAACGGCAACGACACCTCGACGCTGGAGCCTTCGATCTTGGTCGCCCAACCGGCCATATAACGCAGGAAATCGATGGCCAGTTGCACGTCCATGACTTGGGCGACGGCGGCGCTTTTGCCGTTGTTCAGGCATTCCAGTTGCGCCAGCAGTTCGGCGTCGCGTTGCATCAGGTCGGCAAGTTTCCACAGCAGGTTCTGCCGCTCGCGTGGGCGGGTGCGGGTCCAGGCCGAATCATCAAAAGCCAGACGCGCGGCGAGTACGGCACGGTCGACATCGTCCGGTGTAGCCCGTGGCACCACACACAGCACTTCGCCGGTGGCCGGGTTGTGCAGGGGCATGGTCTGGCCGTCGGCGGCCTCGACCCAGTCACCGCCGATCAGCATGCGCGGTGCGCGCTGGATGAACGCGGAGGTGGCGGGAAGCAAATTAGGGAGCGACATGGCGAAGCCTCTTATTGTTCGTGAGAACAGGGCTTTCGCAATGCCTGTGCCAAGTCGCCGCAAGGTCAGGCGAGCCTTTGATTGGCTGGGACTCGCCAGACGCAAAAGGAAGGATGCAGGGGCTTTTTTTCGCAAATTGCGACAGCCGCTGAGACGACGAGCAACCCGGTTGCGACCTTGAGACCCTCGGTGATGGGGTCTAGAATTTTCTGGCTCGGTGGGTGAAATGACGGAACATCTCCCCGGCCACACATCTCGCGCAAGGGAGGTTGTGATGAACCTTTCAACCCTGGAGATTCAAAGCATCATTGAGCAGAGTTTTCTGCCCTCGATATGCACCTGCAGCATGGCCCCGGATCAGTCAATGACGATTCGGGTCTGCGATTGCATGACCGGCAAAGTGGACCTGGTGGCGACCAACGTTCCCGTCTGGGAACTGGACACTGCCCATGCAATTACGACGCTGGTGGCGCAGATGCAGCAAGAGATCAACGCACACAAAGGCGTTCCTCCAACGTTTTTAAGTTGAACCTGCGTCAGCCGCACCACCGTGTGTGGTGCGGCCCTTGCTGATGTGATCATGAAGGGATTCTTCGGGAAATATCCTCGAACGTGTTGCTATCGACGGCCGCCAGTAACGTCCTGTCATCCTTGAGCGTGGCCAGAAAGGTCACTTCCGTCTCTTTGCCGGCCAACATGAACCCGGCAATCGCGCCGATGGGGCCCAGCAGCATGGCGCCCGCCACGCCGAACCCGATGGCATCCTTGATGTTGTTGATCGACTGCTCGTTAGCGACTTCCACACGCTTGAACGATGAGAGTGGGAGGGTGAGGCCGGGCCATGGGTGAAGCGACGTCCTGAGGGTGAAAACGCCGTCCCTGTACTCTCCATCACCCTGCAGAAAGTCCCCCGCCAAGACAGTGATGCTTGCCATTTTTTATCCCCTTGCTGGCAATCGATGAACAATCATTTCGCACTCGCATCCCCGGGCCGTCAATCGTCGGGCGATGAGCTGTTTCAACTGGGCATCTATGCTTGTCTCAGACTGCAACAACTGTCGCGATATTAGACGCAGGCGATCTCGTCGAAAGCGGTTCGAGCGCCGATGTTTTCGCGCAACTGATTGATAAAGAAGGATATCGGCAAGCTGGCACGCTCCGTGTATTGCTCATCGCAGACGTTTCTCTTGCCTCCGTCAGCGGTTCGCCGCCGGCGGTAGAAACCATAAAAACGATAAGCCACAACAATAAGAACGCACCGTGCGAGGTTCGACGTTGATGAAGAGAAAACTCCGATCAGGCCTGAGCGCCAGCCTGCTGGCCGTGGCCGCCTGTGCGGCGCTGCATTCGCCTTATAGCTTGGCAGCCCGCGACGCCCAGACCATCCTCAAGGAAACCTGTCAGGGCTGTCACACCCCCGAAGCCGATAACGCCCTCAGTCGCATCAGCCACCAGCGCAAGACCCCGGAAGGCTGGCTGATGACCATCGCCCGGATGCAAACCATGCATGGTTTGCAGATCAGCGATGACGACCGTCGCACCCTGGTCAAGTACCTGGCGGACACCCAAGGCCTGGCGCCGAGCGAGACCGATGGCGTGCGGTATGCGCTGGAACGCCGGCTCAATACTGTCGAGAAATTCGACGATCAGACCAGTCAGATGTGTGGCCGCTGCCACTCCGGTGCGCGGGTCGCCCTGCAACGGCGTCCGGCCCAGGAGTGGGAGCGTCTGGTGAACTTCCACCTCGGCCAATGGCCGTCCCTCGAATATCAGGCCCTGGCCCGGGACCGCGACTGGTTCGACATCGCTCGCAAAGAGATGGTGCCGCTGCTGGCCAAGCGTTATCCGCTGGACAACCCGGCCTGGAAAAAATGGCAAAGCGTCGCGCCGAAATCCGCTGCGCTGGTGGGTGACTGGAGCTTCAGTGGCCACTTGCCGGGCAAGGGCGAATTGGCCGGTGTGATGACCGTCAGCGCTGACGGTAGCGACACTTTCAAGGTCGCCGTGAAAGGCCAGTACGCTGACGGCACTCCGTTCAACGGCGACGGCAGCGCAATTCTGTACACCGGTTATGAATGGCGCGGCAACGTGACCATCGACGGCGTGACCATGCGCCAGGTGTTCGCCGTTCAAGGCAATGCGATGCAGGGCAGGATGTTTGAGGCCGAGCATGATGAACGCGGACTGGACTTCGTTGCCGCCAAGCAGGGTTCCAACCGTCTGCTGGCGGTGCAGCCGGGTTATTTGAAGGTCGGTAGCGAAACCGAAGTCACCCTCATCGGCAGCGGCCTCACCGGCAAACCGGATTTTGGCAAAGGTGTGGAAGTGGTCGAAATCGTCTCGCAAAGCCCTGAGCAGATCAAGGTCAAACTCAAGGCCGCCGCCAATGCCCAACCGGGTCTGCGCAACGTCTCCGTTGGCTCACTGAAAGGTCCGACCCTGTCGGTCTACAGCACAATCGCCGAAGTCAAAGTCGTGCCGGAGTTCTCGGTCTCGCGGATCGGCGAGGGCGGTGGTTCAACGCCGAAAGTCCAGGGCCGTTTCGACGCTGAAGCCTGGGGCAAAGGCGCCGACGGCAAGCCGTATCGCATCGGTGTGTTCCCGGCGCAATGGAAGGTCGAAGCCTTCGATGACCGCGCCAAGGAAGACGAAGACGTCAAGTTCGCCGGCACCATGCAGGCTGACACCGGCGTGTTCACCCCTGGCGATGCCGGGCCGAACCCGCAGCGCAAAATGTCCACCAATAACGCCGGCAATCTCAAGGTGATCGCCGCCGTCGACGACGCAGGGAAATCCCTGACCGGCGAAGGCCACATGATCGTCACCGTGCAACGCTGGAACAATCCACCCATTCCATGAGTTGGCTGATCCATACGGCTTCAGACACTTTTCGGAATGACCGCAGGCCCCGTCAGACGGGGTTTGCACAGGAGGTTGCAATGGGCGCTATTTTGAATCTGGTTGAACGGAACCTGCACGAAGTGCACGTCGACGCCGACCGCATGCTGTTTCATATCCCCAGCAGTTCGCTGTTCGCCAGCGATGAGCTGACCGGCACCATCATCGATGCCTTGCGCGGTCCCGGTTGCACATCGGACGACCTGATCCAGCGCCTCGCGGCGCGGTTCAACGGCGAAGAAGTCACCGAGACCTTGCGTGAGCTGATGGCCCTGGAACTGGTCAGCGACGGTTCGCCACTGACCCCGGACATCGGCACCAAACGGGTCGAACGCACCGCGATAAATACCGTGGTGCTCAACGTCAACACCGGCTGCAATTTGAGCTGCACCTACTGCTACAAGGAAGACCTCGACAAGCCGTCGGCCGGCAAGAAAATGGACGTCGAAACGGCGGTCGCCTCGGTGGAAATGCTGCTGCGCGAATCCCCGGACGAAGAGCGTTTCACCGTGGTGTTCTTCGGTGGTGAACCGCTGAGCAACCGCAAGCTGATCGAATACATGGTCGATTATTGCGAGAAACGTTTCCGCGAGGCCGGCAAGTTCGTCGAATTCGTCATGACCACCAACGCCACGCTGCTCACTGAAGAAACCGTGGACTACCTCAACGCCCACCGTTTCGGGCTCTCGGTCAGTATCGACGGGCCGAAAACCGTGCACGACCGCAACCGCATCACCGTGGGCGGGCAGGGCACGTATGACGTGGTGCGGCGCAAGGCCGAGATGCTGCTGTCGCGCTACAACAGCCGTCCAGTTGGCGCGCGGGTGACTTTGACCACTGGCGTCACCGATGTCGAAACCATCTGGGATCACCTGTTCAACGAACTCGGTTTTGCCGAAGTCGGGTTTGCCCCGGTGACGTCGGGCGACATCAGCACTTTCAACCTGTCCAGCGACGAGCTGATCGAAGTCTTCGCCAACATGAAGAAGCTCGGTCGGCGTTACCTGGAAGCCGCGCTGGAACATCGCAACATCGGTTTTTCCAACCTGCACCAGCTGATCACCGACATCCACGAAGGCCACAAAAAAGCGCTGCCGTGCGGCGCGGGCCTGAAGATGCTGGCGGTGGATCACAAGGGCGAGCTGAACCTGTGCCATCGCTTCACCGGTTCATCACTGCCGACCTTCGGCAACGTGCACAGTGGCGTCAAACAGGTGGAGTTGAACGACTTCCTGTCCCAGCGCCTCGACCGCACCAACACCGGTTGCGAGGACTGCCAGATCCGCAACCTGTGCTCCGGTGGTTGCTACCACGAGAGCTACGCCCGATACGGCGACCCGACCCACCCGACCTATCACTACTGCGAACTGATGCGTGACTGGGTCGATTTCGGCATCGAGGTCTACACCCGGATCATGGCCCATAACCCTGCGTTTATCAGCAGCTACATCACTCCGCGCAAGGCTCACTGATATGAAACATCTCAAGGCAATCAATAATAAAGCGCTGAAACTGGATGAGGCCGCGGCCGAAAACCGTATCGAAGAAGTGGTGGCGATGAGCTCCGTTGCGGGCTGCGCCTCGACCACCGACCCAGGTTGGGAAATCGATGCATTTGGCGGGGTGTCGTCGTTGTGCCAGCCGATGGAAGCCGACCTGTATGGCTGCTCCGACCCGTGCTGGTGGCCGGCCCAGGTGCCCGACATGATGAGCACCTACCCGGACTGGAACAAGGATGCCCAGGCGTCCAACGAAAACTGGCGCAACCTCGGCACTGTCTTCCCCAAAGACAAGTGATCAGATAAGAAGAAGGATTCCAGCATGCACAGCATCAAAGCCTGCGGCCTGGCCGCATTCGCCGTCCTGAGCACTTGTTCGTTCACTGTTCTGGCCGATGAAAACACAGCACTGCAAGACGGTCACGAGTACATGGTGACCACCAATTACCCGAACAACCTGCACGTGATCGACCTGGGCACTGACACCCTGTTCAAGACCTGCAAGATGCCCGACGCCTTCGGCCCCGGCACCGTGCAGCTGTCGCCGGATCGCAAGACCGCCTACGTATTGAACAACCACTACGCCGATATCTATGGCGTCGAGCTGGACAGCTGCAAGCAGGTGTTTCACGCCAGCATCACCCAGAAACCGGGGGAGAAAGCGAAGTCGATGTTCGCCTTCACCCTCAGCCACGACGGCAAGGAACTGTTCGCTATTGCCAACCCGACGCTGATGCTCAATGACCGCTACGAGGTGCAGCAACCGCGGCTTGATGTCTATGCCACCGACGCTGGCATGGACGCCGAACCCGTGCGCAGCTTCCCGGCACCTCGGCAGTTGACCATCATGCAAAGTGGCGATGACGGCACGCTGTACGTGGCCGGGGCAGATGTCTACAAGGTCAATGTGAAAACCGGCAAGTTCGACGTGCTGATCCCCAGCCGTCACTGGAAACGCCCGAACTACAGCGCACCGGACGTGCTCTACGTGTGGAACCAGCAGACCTATCGCCATGACTTCTCGCTGCTCTACACCGCGGCGAAATTCAAGGACAAGAAGCAGGACCCATTGACCGCCGAATACCTCTACGGGCTGTTCAGCATCGACCTGAAAACCGGCAAGACCGAAACCACCGACTTCGGTCCCCTGACGGAAATCTACTTCAGTGGCATGCGCTCGCCGAAGGACCCGAACCTGATGTTCGGGGTGCTGAACCGGTTGGCCAAGTACGACATCAAGGAGAAGAAAATGCTCCAGTCGGCGACGCTGGATCATTCCTACTACTGTATTTCCTTCAACAAGGACGGCAGCAAGATCTACCTGGCCGGGACGTTTAACGATGTGGCGATTTTTGATGCCGATAGCCTCAAGCAGGTTGGCAGCATCAAATTGCCGGGTGGTGATATGGCGATTACCACGGCGCAGGTGTTTGTGCGGTAATCGGTTCTGCCTGATCTGACGCCTTCGCGAGCAGGCTCGCTCCCACATTGGTCCTGCGTTCACAGTTCCAGTGTGGGAGTGAGCCGGCTCCGGGCGGCGTTCCGACGATGAGGCCCTCAAGATCAAAAAATCATCAAACCCCGGGCACCGGACACCCCACATCCCCCTCCTGGCACTTCAGATAATTCTTGAACGTCTGAACCCGCGCCTTGGTCAAGTCCGTGGTGCAGTTGCTGTAGACCAACGGATACAAACTGCCCCCATCCACCCCCGACGCTGAAAACGTGCACTCGGCATCCCGGAATGCGACCCACGCCCGCTGTGCCCCCACCAATAACTTCTTGCGGTCGGGCTCGCCTTTCAGGCGCGTGGTGATTTGCTGATACAACGCATTCAATTCCTTATCGGCCGCTGCATGCTGCTGCGCCGCGCATTGGTTCATCGTGGCCTGGTCGGTGGCGTTGTCGCAATCCACGGCGACAGCCATTGAGGTAAACATCACAGGCGCCAGCGCCAGGAAAAAGCGTGAGTACATGGAGGAAACTCGCTGTGACAAGGGGAATTGGGGAGCAGTGTAGCCAATTGCCGACTGAGGATGACCTGCCGAAGGTGCACTGCCAGCCAACTGTCTCGTCTGCATACCCGAACTTATGCACGCAAATGTGGCCGAATATTGCGGACATGGTTGATCGCGGCAAGCGATTGGGACATTTTAGGGTTGGTCTTGTGGTCTTACTGACCTACTGTTCATTACAGGAGGTGACATATGAATCCAGCATCAGATCGCATCGAAAGGAAGATCCTGCTCAAAGCGAAGCGTTCGCATGTCTGGCGCGCGGTGGCCAATGCCGAAGCATTCGGGCAATGGTTTGGCGTGGCACTGGAAGGCAAGCGTTTCGTCGCCGGTGAGTGGACTCAGGGGCAGGTCACGTACCCCGGTTACGAGCATTTGCTGTGGAATGTCCTGGTCGAGCGGGTCGAGCCGGAGCGATTGTTTTCATTTCGCTGGCACCCTTATGCCGTCAACCCGGAACTCGACTACTCCCAGGAGCCGACCACGCTGGTGAAATTCGAGCTCGAAGACATGGATAACGGCACGCTGCTCAAGGTGTCTGAATCCGGTTTCGACCACGTTCCCCAGGCGCGTCGCGAAAAAGCGTTTCGCATGGACAGCCGTGGTTGGGAAGAGCAGATGAACAACATAGAACAGTATCTGATTGAAAGCGCCAAAGCCCACGAGCGTGAGGGTGGTGGAGGCGCAGGTCGCTAAACGCGCGGCTTGTAGGCGGGATGCCTTAGGCATCTAAGGGTTTACGGAAGGGCGCTTATAGCGAATGTCTTACACGCGGTGGTAGCTATGTCGTCTGTTGCAGATTGGATCCGACACGTAATCTAGCCCCATCAACTGAAGCACAGGAAGCGCTTCAGGATCACGGATGATCGACCATCAGCAAGGATTGGCTACCGACAGGGAGTCGACAATGGTCTTGGGAAAAACCCGCTTCGGCGGGTTTTTTTTTCGCCTGTCGAAAAGTCTGGCGGTGCTTAGAGTCTGGCCGCCGCCCGTTCGGTGATTTGCGTCCGTTGCTCAAGCGAGGCGGCTGCACGGCGATGCGCTTCGGCCAGAACACTTTGCGGCGCTGTTTCAGGGCTGCCCGACTGGAATGGCGGTGCCGGGGCATATTCCAGTTGCAACTGCACCAGTTGCGCCGTGTCTTTGTCGAACAGTTCAGCCGCCAGGGTCAGGGCAAAATCGATCCCTGCGGTAATCCCGCCACCGGTCAGCAGATTGCCATCGCGCACTACTCGGTCTTTCACCGGGATCGCGCCCAGTGGTTTGAGCAACTCGTGATAGGCCCAGTGGGTCGTCGCCCGTTTGCCCTTGAGCAATCCCGCGGCACCGAGCACCAGCGCACCGGTGCACACCGAGGTGACATACCGCGCGTTGGTGGCTTGAGCCTTGATGAATGCCAGTGTTTGTTCATCCTCCATCAATGGCCCGACGCCACCGCCGCCGGGAACGCAGATCACATCCAGCGCCGGGCAATCGTCGAACGTCATGGTCGGTTTCAGCATTAGCCCCGTGCTCGCGGTGACGGGCACCAGGTCTTTCCAGATCAAGTGCACCTTTACGTCCGGCAATGAGGCCAATACGTCGTAAGGGCCTGTCAGGTCGAGTTGCTGAACCTGAGGAAACAACAGAAAACCGATCTGCAACGTCATGGCTTATTTCTCCTGAAGTGGGTGGACGTCTTCACTCTAGGCTCGTAGGATTTGGCGTATCCGCCAATAACCCCACGAATTACGCCAATCATGCCGAAAACCATTCACGTGCTCGCGTTTGCCAATGTGCAACTGCTCGACGTCACCGGGCCCTTGCAGGTGTTCGCTTCGGCCAACGATATTGCCCGCCAGAAAGGGCTGCCGCCGCCTTATGCGCCTTCGGTGATTGCCAGCGGTGGCGGGGCGGTGATGTCGTCGGCGGGCCTGGCGCTGTTGGCTGAAGCGTTGCCCGAGGACGGTAGTGACACGCTGGTCATTGCCGGTGGCTGGGGCGTTTATGCGGCCGCAGAAGATCAGGCTCTGGTGGCATGGGTGCGTGAACATGCAGCGGCTTGCCGGCGTGTCTCGTCGGTATGTACCGGGGCGTTTTTGCTGGCGGCCAGTGGCTGGCTCGATGGCCGTCGAGTGGTGACACACTGGACGCGTTGCGAGCAGTTGGCGCAGAAGCATCCGCGCCTTCACGTCGAACCTAATCCGATTTTCATCAACGACGGGCCGGTTTGGACGTCGGCCGGTGTCACGGCAGGTATCGACCTCGCCTTGGCCATGGTCGAAGAGGATCTTGGCCGCAATTTGGCCCTGGAGGTCGCCCAACAACTAGTGGTATTCCTCAAGCGTCCAGGCGGCCAGTCTCAGTTCAGCGTGACCTTGTCCTTGCAGAAGGAAGGCGAGCGTTTCGACGAGCTTCATGCCTGGATCAGTGAAAATCTGACCAAGGACCTCGGCATCCCCACCCTGGCCTTGCAGGCGGGCATGAGCGAACGCAGCTTCGTGCGCCACTACCGCGCCGATACCGGGCAAACCCCGGCGCGAGCCATCGAATTGATCCGGGTCGAAACGGCGCGACGGTTGCTCAGCGATACCGGCGTGCCGATTAAAAGGGTGGCGGTGCAATGCGGGTTTGGCAGTGAAGAGACGCTGCGGCGCAGTTTTCTGCGGGCTATGGGGGTAACACCGCAGGCTTATCGC
Source organism: Pseudomonas sp. P4_C8 (assembly GCF_056401975.1). Classification (NCBI taxonomy): domain Bacteria; kingdom Pseudomonadati; phylum Pseudomonadota; class Gammaproteobacteria; order Pseudomonadales; family Pseudomonadaceae; genus Pseudomonas; species Pseudomonas sp. P4_C8. The sequence continues at coordinate 31,826 of NZ_JBFUIH010000040.1, forward strand.
GAGCGGTTTTCCGTCAGTGTTGTAGTCGATTCAGTAGCGCTGGCACCGCATAGGGAAACTGTCGGAGGCGCTTGACGCGATAGCCCTTCGCGGCGAGGGGGAATTGCGGATCGGGATATTGCAATTCGCACTATTGCACTACGCCTAGGGCGTTTTTTGAAAGCTACGGTCTTTCAGTGTGTGTAAATATATGTTTCGTGAGAAAACTCTTTACAGCATTAATGCATGTTGTATCTGGTGCTCACAAAGAAAGAAAAACAGTAATGCTGATCGTTCGTCGAAACATCTAAACACTTATTCAGCTTGCCGGCTTCCGTTTGTCCGATAAGAGTCTGGTATTGTCAGGCATTGAAAGAGGGGCGCGCAGAGACTGGCCTCACTATTGATGTGAAATGGAAAGCCGTAGAGCTTAATCATAAGACTTGTCAAAAAAGTCACTGACATTGTTCACCACTAAACTGCCCCGCAGCTGCCTTATTGTCCAACTAAGGAAACATTTGATGTCCAGCCATCCGCCTGTCAAAACACGCTTTGCAACTGTTCTCATGGCTTCGTTATCCTTGCTTGCTGGCGCCATGCATGCCTCGATGGCTGTGGCGGCCGAGCCTCAAGTCGAGGTAACGCAGCTACTGAAAACAACGCAGTCGTGGGACGGCGTTCAATATCGCAAGTACCCAGAAGGCCAGCCGGAAGTATCGGTCCTGCGCTATAAAATCCCGGCACATAGCTCGCTACCGTGGCATACCCATCCGGTAGTCAATGTCGCCTATGTTCTTTCCGGTCACCTGACTGTCATCCGCAAGGACAACGCAAAGACAATGGTCATCGGTCCTGGAGACGTATTGCCTGAGATAGTCGGCGCTTTTCATCGCGGTGAGAGTGGGGATGAACCGGTTGAGCTGATTGTGTTCTATGCGGGAACCCCGACCGTTCCACTAACGGTAAAGTCCGAGCCTGACTAATCGAAACTTGTACAGGCTGTAACATAACGTTTTTTTGATGCATCAGTAGAACTGGATTCAGCTCCATCGGTTTAACGGTGGGCTGGCGCCAACTTAGGCCGAGGAAAAACTTAAAGTCGCGTCCGGGATTAGTTGACCACTGCATTCAGACCCGATAGCCCTCACTCATGCGGAATACCTTCCGATACATCGAAGGAGTGGTATGCAGTTTTGCCGCAAATTGTTGGCGCATTGAAAGGCTATCGGTAAAGCCCACGGCGTGTGCGATATCGTTGATAGGCTTGTTACTCGACTCGAGCAGGCATTGCGCGAGCAGCAACCGTTCTTCGGTAAGCCATCGTTTTACCGATGTGCCGGTAAGTTGTTGGAATCGACGCGAAAACGTTCGTTCGCCAAGTCGAGCATGGTCAGCGAGCGAGCGAATGGTGTGCGGTGTATTTAGATTGGCGCGCACCCAAGCCAGGGTGCTTGATAAACGATCACCAGCTCCGTCGTGTTGCATCGGGCGCTCGATAAATTGCGCTTGTCCGCCCGGGCGATGCGGTTGTACGACCAGGCGCCGCGCGAGACGGTTGGCAACATCTGCTCCATGATGCTTGCGGAACAGGTGCAAGCAACAATCCATTCCGGCGGCATTACCCGCCGACGTCAGAACATCGCCTTCGTCTATATATAACTTATCAACTTCAAGCCGCACGTTGGAGAACCGCTCGGTGAACAGCCTTGCCCACAACCAATGAGTTGTCGCTCGACGCCCCTCCAGCAAGCCTGTCTGCGCAACCACGAAAACACCGAGGCACAGGCCGACCACCTGCGCGCCACGCGCGTGCGCGGCTCGCAGTGCTTCTATCAAGGATATTGGTGCAGGCTCGTGCGGATTGCGCCACGACGGCACGATCACAATGTCCGCCGATGACAGCACACTAAGGTTGTGCTCCGTTTCAATGGTAAAGCCGCCACTGGTGCGTAGTTTGCCGTCCTCGGCTGAACAGACCATGAACTCGTAGGGTGCCACACCCAGGTCCGGGCGATGATTGCCGAACACCAGACAAGGTAAGGACAGGTGATACGGACTGACTCCATCGAAGGCGACAACGGCGATCTTCTGTGCGTGCATATCAACCTCTAAGTGTTTGGCAAGAACCTATCTAAACCTGGCAAGTTTGTAGCTCTCCCGAGCTGCTTCAGAAGCAGACAATGGAAGCGTTCCCTCAATAAGAGCGTTTTCATGAGCAGAAATTACAGCCTGGGTAGACGCAGCGTGTTGTCTGGATTGGCCATGGCGGGCGTGGTCGCCGTGTCGGCTCCAGCCATCGCACTGGCAATCAATCGGTCAACCGGCGTCAATGGAGAGGGACAACCCCCGCGTGCGGACCCGTTCGGCGAGAGCGATCAGAGTGTTCGCTATCGAACAGTCCAGGTGAGTGGGGTGGAAATTTTCTATCGTGAAGCAGGCCCCAAGGATGCACCGATCCTGCTCTTGCTGCATGGATACCCATCATCTTCACGTATGTTCGATCCGTTGCTGCCACTGTTGGCCAAGTCTTACCGGTGTATCGCGCCGGACTATCCAGGGTTCGGTCATTCGCAGATGCCTGATCGCCACCTTTACAAGTACACGTTTGAGCATCTGGCCAAGACAATAGCTGCATTTACCGAGGCGTTGGCGCTCAATCGGTATAGCCTTTACATGCAAGACTATGGTGGTCCGGTTGGATTCCACCTTGCACTTGCTCACCCCCAACGAGTACAGGCACTGATCGTACAGAACGCAGTGATCCATGAGGCGGGGCTGAGTGATTTATGGAAGCTGCGTCGTGCGTTCTGGCAGGACCGTGCTGCTTATGAGCAGAAGATCCTCGATGCTATGCCGGCGCCTTCATCCGGTGTGGCGCGGTATGTGGGGGCACGCAAAAACCGGGAGTCTTTCAATCCTGACCTATGGTCCGACGAGATCGCTTTTCTGCAAAAGCCGGGGGTTGCGGCAGTACAGCTGGAACTCGCGTATGACTACCAGAATAACGTCCGCGAGTACCCGCGATGGCAAGCGTATTTGAAGGATTCCAAGTTGCCTTTACTGGTGCTTTGGGGCGTCCACGATCTTATATTTTCCGAGGACGGCGCCAAATCCATAAAGAACGACCGTCCCGATGCCGAGTTGCACATGCTCGATGCCGGGCACTTTGCACTCAATGAACAGCCGATCAAAATGAGTGGGCTGATCAAAAGGTTTCTTGATCAGGCCCTTGCCGGAGTAAATCGACCATGAGTGCTATTGCTTACGCTTCCACTTCCGCCACCTGATTAAAGTACTTCGACCGATCCGGCGTAAAGGTCACCACCATGCCGGTTCGGGAACAGGCCAACGCCCGCTCTGCACTCAAATCAATATCCAGATCCTCCCCGCGCAAACCTTGCCACTGCGCCAGGTATTTGAGCGATCCGTACTTTTCGAGTTTTTTCAGGCTGCGACTGACACCACCCTTCCAACCGAGCACCGGCAGTTCCCCGGCAAGGCTTCGATTGGCGAGTTCGGGGAAGCGGGCGGCGCGTTGGCGGCCGATTTCCCAGCATTTGATCAAGCCTTTGTCGGGGCCTTCCCATAATTCATCGCGGTTCAGGCCTGACCGGAAGGGGGAGTCGATGCTGCGATGGATGCGCTGGTTCATTCTGGTTCCTTGAATTCGGGTTTTATTGGACAGCTCCGCTGTACCCGTTGACGTTGGATGTTAGGGGGGGATGTAACGACTGGCAACAAGGTATTTCAGGGCGTAGGAATGTGCCGTGTTGGGGTGAAGGGGGAATGGTTGTTTGGCTTTTGTAGGTTTCAGGGCAGTAGCGCCCGCCAAGTCTCGCCAGAGCGGGGCTGTTATGTTTCGGTGGGTGTGTTTAAGTGCTTCACGGGCAAGTCTCGGTCCTACAAGCGGCAGCGCAAAACGGGAAATTTCCGACAGGCTCTGTCGGCGCATGGTGTTGTGGCTGATGGCCTCTTCGCGAGCAGGCTCGCTCCCACAATGGACCACCGTTTGCCGAGCTATTGCAGACTCCTGTGGGAGCGGGCTTGCTCCGGGCGGCGTTCCGACGAAGGGGGCGCCACGGTCTCACGGCTGCCAGAAACTCTTCTCCCCACTCAATTTCCGATCCAGAAAACACGCCGCGCTGATCAACGCCAGATGCGTCAGCGCTTGCGGGGTGTTCCCAAGATGCCGCGCATGACTGTCCAGCTCTTCGGCATACAAGCCCAGCGGGTTGGCATACCTCAGCAACTGTTCAAACTCCAGATGGGCCTTTTCCACCTGGCCGGCCCGGGCCAGGCATTCGACGTACCAGAACGAACACGCGGCGAAGGCGCCTTCGGTGCCGTCGAGGCCATCAATCCGGGCGTCGTCGTTGCGATAGCGGTAAACCATGCCGTCGCGCACCAGGGTTTTTTCGATGGCTTGGAGGGTGGCGAGCCAGCGTGGGTCCTTGGCGCTGACGAAGCGCACCAGCGGCATCAACAACATAGAGCCGTCGAGGGCGGTGCCGCCGATGTGCTGGACGAAATGGCCGTGTTCTTCGTTCCAGAAGTTTTCCCAGATGTCGGCGTAGATGGCCTGGCGCATCTGGTCCCAGCGGGCGAACGGGGCGGGGAGTGAACGTTTGGAGGCGAGGCGAATGGCGCGGTCCAGGGCGACCCAGCACATCAGCCGTGAATGCAGGAAGTGGTGCTGCTCGCCGCGCATTTCCCAGATGCCCACGTCTTTCTGCTGCCAGGTTTCGCACACTTGATCGACCACTTCCACGGTGTGTTTCCAACCTTCATGGGAGATGGCGTCGCCATACTTGTTGACCAGGTAGATCGCATCCATCAGCTCACCGACGATGTCGAGCTGGACCTGATCATAGGCGCCGTTGCCGATGCGCACCGGTGTGGCGTCGCCATGGCCGGACAGGTGCGACAGTTCGGTTTCCGGCAGTTCCTGGCGACCGTCGATGGCGTAGAGAATGTTGAGTTTCATCGACTTGCCATGGCAGTCGCTGACTCGTCCACGCAGCCAACGCATGTAATCGTTGGCTTCCTGGACAAACCCCAGGCGCATGAACGCGTAGACAGTGAACGAGGCATCACGGATCCACGTGTAGCGATAGTCCCAATTGCGTTCACCGCCGGGTGTTTCCGGCAGGCCGAACGTGGCGGCGGCGAGAATGGCGCCGTGTTTACGCGAGGTCAGGAGCTTCAGGGCGAGGGCCGAGCGGTTGACCATTTCCCGCCAGCGACCGCGATAGTTGGACTGACCGATCCAGTCGCGCCAGAATTTTAAGGTGCGCTCCAGGCAAATGGCGGCGGCTCCCTCCTTGAAGCGCGGGTCGTCGAGGCCACCGAGCAGGAATTGTGCGCTCTGATCCTGTTTGAGGGTGAATTCGGCGACTGCAGCATTGCCATCAACCCGCAAAACCTGATCCGACGACAGGCGCATGGACGGCTGATCGGCGGCCACGAACGTCACGTCTTTTTTATCCATCTGCGCGCGAGTCTTGGCGCGAGCGTAGTCATGACGCACGGCGCAGTGCATGTGAAACGTCGCTTCACCGCTGACCACGCGAACCCTTCGCATCAATAGCGGTAGATCGTCCTCACTGTCACCGATGGGCAAAAGATCGGTGACCTCGACCACCGCGCGCTCACTGAGCCAGCGGGTTTGCAGCACGTTGGTGTCGGGCAGGTAAATCTGCTCACGGCGGGCGTCGGGCAAGTCCGGGGAAAGTTGGAAGATGCCCGCCTCGGGCGTATCCAGCAGCGGGCAGAAAATCGACGGGCTGTCGAATTCCGGCCAGCAGAAAAAATCCACGCTGCCCTTGTCATTGACCAGTGCCGCGCTACGCATGTCGCCGATGATGCCGTGGGCATCGATGTCGCTTTGTCGTTCGGGATTGAGATCAGCCATTGCCGCGAGACTCCGGATAAGTCGAAGGGAGATTGGCATGCGCTTTGAAGTGAGGGCCTCAACAGATGACTATCGGGTGCTGATGGGAGTTCAGAGCAGACCATGAAAGTCTAGCCCTTCGGTTGTTTTCCAGTCGCGTTTACCGCCATAACTCGTGCTCTGCGGCTTCGACGGTGTAATCCGAGTATCGAGACGGAGGTCGGCGGCGCAGGCTGTCATCCATGACCAGGTCTCGTTTTCGATATGCCCACCGCTTGCCGGCCAGTTAGCGCTTGGTCTTTCCAGGTGTTTAGCCCAGCGGGTCCACAGGTATCGAGCAACCGGCGGAACCAGATAGTGAAGGTCTCGGGTGCGGCGGCAATGCGTGCGGTAAGCTCGGGCAATGGTTGCCATTGCCAGTCATTGGCTTCTTCGGGGTTGGCGACGGGGTCGCAATCGCTGACGCCGACGTAAATGTGCCCGTATTCGTACTCAATGAGCTGGTTTGAAACGGGTTCACGGTAGAGAAGGGTGAAGACTTTACGCAACTGACAGGTGATGCCCATTTCTTCGAGCAAGCGGCGTTTCGCTGCGGCAGCGGTCCGTTCTCCCGGGCGGGGATGACCGCAGCAGGTATTGCTCCACAAACCTTGGGAATGATATTTGCCGAGAGCACGCTGTTGCAGCAGAAGGCGCCCGTCGCGATCAAAAATGAAGATTGAGAAGGCGCGGTGCAAGAGGCCCTGTTGATGGGCCTGTAATTTCTCAGCGGTGCCTTTTTTGCGACCGTGTCGGTCGACCAGAATCAGTAACTCGTCCATAGCCAGACTCCATTGTGTCTTCGCTACCGGACCTTTATTTATGACCAGACTACGTAGGGAAATTCAGACGTATGCATGTATGAATTGAAATCTAGTCAAGGCATTTGCACCCTGCAAAATTTCTATTAGACCGATTTCATTGTCTCGTTAAAGTGTCAGAGGGTGTGCCGAACTAAGTGTTTTGTACAAGGTGATCGTAGGTTCTCACCGATTGCCGTTGGGTGTAGTGACGTTCACATTCCACCAACAAATCCGGACTTTTCCCTGGGGCAGTCTTATGGCAACTTGCACGCCCTGGCTGAGACTCGACCCCATGGCAAACCCATACCGCGACCTGTTCAAAGCCCCCGGCAGCCGAGCCTTCGTGCTGGCCGGCATGATCGCGCGCATGCCGATTTCCATGACCGGCATTGGTCTGATCACCATGCTCTCGCAACTGCAGGGCGGCTATGGACTGGCCGGTGCCGTGGCAGCGACGTTTGCCCTGGCAACGGCATTTTGCGCGCCACAGGTATCGCGGCTGGTGGACCGTTTTGGACAGCGCCGGATCTTGCCCGTGTCAGCACTGATCGGTGGCGGGGCGTTGTTGATGGTGTTGCTCTGCACCCGCTTGCAAGCGCCAAACTGGACGCTGTTTGTGTTCGCCGCGCTGGCCGGTTGCATGCCGAGTATGTCAGCGATGGTCCGGGCGCGCTGGACCGAGGTCTATCGCGGCAAACCCGAACTGCAAACAGCCTACGCGCTGGAATCGGTATTGGACGAGGTGTGCTTTATCGTCGGGCCGCCGTTGTCGGTGGGGTTGTGCGTGGTGGCGTTCCCCGAGGCCGGGCCGCTGGCGGCGCTGTTGATGCTGGCAATCGGAGTGACAGCGTTCGTCCTGCAACGCGACACCGAGCCAGTGATTCATCCGCATGAAGAACATCGTCAAGGCTCGATCATTCGTTCCAGCGAGATTCAGCTGCTGATGCTGTTGATGGTCGCCATGGGTACCATCGTTGGTGTAGTCGATGTGGTCAGTGTGGCGTTTGCCCAGCAGCAGGGCCAACCGGCGGCGGCGAGTATTGTGTTGTCGGTGTATGCGATTGGTTCATGCATGGCCGGGCTGGCGTTCGGGGCATTGCGTTCGAAATTGCCGTTACCGCGATTGTTCTTATACGGCGGGGTGGCGACGGCGGTGACGACGCTGCCGTTGCTGCTGGCGACCAATATTCTTGGATTGTCGTTGGCGGTGTTCGTTGCCGGGCTGTTTTTTGCGCCGACCTTGATTGTCGCCATGGCCTTGGTGGAGCGCATCGTGCCACCGGCCAAGCTGACCGAAGGCCTGACCTGGCTGGTCACCGGGTTGAGCATCGGCGTGGCGATTGGCGCGGCCGGTTCGGGGTGGTTGGTGGATGGGTTCGGGGCTCGTAGCGGGTTTTGGCTGGCGATTGCGGCGGGGGCTGTCGTCCTCGGTTCCGCCGTCCAAAGCTTCCGTCATTTGAAATAAAGACCCCCTGTAGGAGTGAGCCTGCTCGCGATAGCGGTGTATCAGTCTCCATCAAGTTAACTGACATACCGCTATCGCGAGCAGGCGCACTCCTACAGGGGGGATGTGTTCGCCTAATTCTCCGCGGCGCTCATCCGTTCTCTTGGTAGACAACTTTTTGAGGTAAGCCCGGTGACCCAGCTGACATTGCTGTGCCTGCCCTATTCAGGCGCAAGTGCCATGGTTTACAGCCGCTGGCGGCGCAAACTGCCGGAGTGGCTCACGCTGCAACCGGTGGAACTGCCCGGCCGTGGCGCGCGCTTTGGCGAGCCGTTGCACACCGACATGCGGCGTCTGGCGTTGCAACTCGCGCAGGAACAAATCACCACGCTCAAGACGCCGTACGCGTTGTTCGGCCATAGCCTGGGCGCATTGCTCGCCTGTGAAATGGCCCATGCGTTGCGTTCGATGGGTTGCCCGGAGCCGGTGGCGCTATTCGCTTCAGGCACCGCCGCGCCGACGATGCGTGCTGATTATGATCGCGGTTTCGCCGAACCGAAAACCGATGCCGAACTGATCGAGCAATTGCGCACCCTAAACGGCACCAGCGAAGAGGTGTTGGCCAACGAAGAGCTGATGAGCCTGACGCTGCCGGTTTTGCGCGCGGACTTTCTGCTGTGCGGGCGCTTCGAGCCGCAGCCGCGTCCGTTGCTCAAATGCCCGGTGCACGTACTCGGTGGCAAGGCTGATCGCGCCACCACGGAACAGCTGATGGGCTGGAGCAAAGAAACCCACGGCAGTTTTTCCGTGGACATGCTCAGTGGTGGTCACTTCTTCATCCATGAGCACGAGGCCAAGGTGTTGCGGGTGATCAAGGATCAACTCGAGATTCACCATCGCCGCCACACCATGGCCGCCAGCGCCTGACTCCGTCCCCCCTGTAGGAGCCAAGCTTGCTCGCGATGACGGACTGACATTCAACATAGATTTTGGCAGTTGCACCGCTATCGCGAGCAAGCTTTGCTCCTACAGGTTTCGGGTTCGCCAAGTTTCTGTATTTCCTCTCGCTCCACCTCCTTTCTGATACTTATTCTCATTCGTTAATTTTTCCGGTGTGCATTCGTTTTATAGGGACGACGTGCCTTTGTGCTTCCCGCCACTGATCCGGATGCTTAGAAATGAATGCTGAAGACTCCTTGAAACTTGCTCGCCGGTTTATCGGGTTGCCCCTGGAAAAGCGTCAGATGTTCCTTGCGGCCTTGCACAAGGAAGGCGTTGATTTCGCCCGGTTTCCCATTCCGGTTGGTGTCGAGGCCGAGGATCGCCAGGCGTTGTCCTTTGCCCAGCAACGCATGTGGTTTCTCTGGCAACTGGACCCGCACAGCGGCGCGTACAACCTGCCGGGCGCGGTGCGCCTGACCGGGCATTTGAACCCGTCCGCGTTGGAGCAGGCATTCGCCAGCCTCATTGAGCGTCACGAAACCCTGCGCACGGTGTTCCAGCGCCAGGCCGACGACAGCTTGCTGCAAGTGCCGGCCCGCACACCGCTGGTGATCGATCATGTGGACTTCAGCGCATTACCGGCGCCTGAGCGCGAACTCGCGGTCGCACAAGCAGCCGAGCAGCAATCCGTGCAGCCGTTCGATCTTGCAGTCGGCCCTTTGCTGCGCGTCAGCTTGCTCAAACTCGCCGATCAGGAACACGTGCTGCTACTGACCCTGCACCACATCGTGTCCGACGGTTGGTCGATGAACGTGCTGATCGACGAATTCATCCGCTGCTACGACGCGTTCGACGCGGGCGCACAACCACCTCTCGCACCGTTACCGATTCAATACAGCGACTACGCCCTGTGGCAGCGGCGCTGGCTGGAAGCCGGCGAGCAGGCGCGCCAACTCGATTACTGGCAAGCACAACTGGGCAACGAGCACCCGGTGCTGGAGCTGCCCACCGACCACCCGCGCCCGGCAATGCCAAGCTATCGCGGCACTCGCTACGAATTCGCCGTCGATGCGCAACTGGCCGAGCAACTGCGAGCCACGGCGCAAAAGCACACCATCACCCTGTTCATGCTGTTGCTCGGCGCCTTCAATGCGCTGCTGCATCGCTACACCGGGCAGACCGACCTCCGCGTCGGCGTGCCGATTGCCAACCGCAATCGCGCAGAGATCGAAGGCCTGATTGGTTTCTTCGTCAACACCCAAGTGCTGCGCACGCAACTCGACGGCCAGACCCGCGTCGACGACTTGTTGCGCGCCATCAAGGAAACCGCCCTCGGCGCCCAGGCTCACCAGGATTTACCGTTCGAGCGTCTGGTCGAAGCGCTGAAACTGGAGCGCAGCCTCAGCCACACGCCACTGTTCCAGGTGATGTACAACCACCAGCCGCAGGTCGCGGACATTGCCACGGTCAGCACGGCGTCCGGTCTGGCGCTGGGCGTGATCGAGTGGGAAGGGCGCACCACCCAGTTCGACCTGACCCTCGACACTTACGACCTCAACACCAATGAAAAGCGCGGCAAGCTGTACGCTGCGCTGACGTACGCCAACGACCTGTTCGACGCAGATACCATCGCGCGCATGGCGCAACACTGGACCCATCTGCTGCAAGGCATGGTCAGCGATCCGACGCAGCGCGTCAGTGACTTGCCGCTGCTGGAAGGCGCGGAATACCAGCGCATCGTGCACGATTGGAATCACGCCGGCGAAGGCTTTCCGCAAGACCTGTGCATTCACGAGCTGATCAGCCAGCAAGCCGCAGCTAATCCGAATGCATTGGCAGTGACCTTCGGCACCAAGCAGCTGACTTACGCCGAACTCGACATCCAGGCCAATCACCTGGCGCACAAACTGATCGAGCTGGGCGTCGCCCCGGAAGTCCGTGTCGGCGTCGCCATGCCGCGCTCGGAAAACTTGCTGGTGGCGCTGCTTGCGGTACTCAAGGCCGGCGGCGCCTACGTGCCGCTGGACCCGGATTACCCGGCCGAACGCGTTGCCTACATGCTCGAAGACAGCCGCGCGTTGGTATTGCTGACGGAACAATCGGTCGCCGCGACATTGACCGTGACAGCCGATACCCAAGTGTTGCTGCTGGACGCCATGGCATGGGCCGAATACCCGGAAAACGCCCCGCAAACTCGCGTCACGCCGGACAACCTCGCCTACGTCATCTACACCTCCGGCTCCACCGGCAACCCCAAAGGCGTGGCCATCGCCCATCGCAACGTGCTGGCGCTGATCGACTGGTCGACATCGGTCTACAGCCGCGAAGACATTCAAGGGGTGCTGGCCTCGACCTCGGTCTGTTTTGACCTGTCGGTGTGGGAGCTGTTTGTGACCCTGGCCAATGGCGGCTCGGTGATCATCGCCCGCAATGCCCTGGAATTGCCGCAGCTGCCGGCGCGGGATCAGGTGCGCTTGATCAACACCGTGCCGTCGGCGATCAATGCGTTGCAGCGCGACGGGCAGATCCCGCCGAGTGTGCGCATCATCAACCTCGCCGGTGAACCACTGAAACAGAGCCTGGTGGACGCGCTGTATCAGCAGCCGACCGTCGAACACGTCTACGACCTGTACGGCCCGTCGGAAGACACCACTTATTCGACCTGGACCCGACGCGAGGCTGGTGGACGCGCGAACATTGGTCGCCCGCTCAAACACACTGCCAGCTATTTGCTGGATGCCGAACTGCAACCGGTGCCGCAAGGCGTCTCTGCCGAGCTCTATCTGAGCGGCGCTGGCATCACCCGCGGTTACCTGGCGCGGCCGGGCATGACCGCCGAAAAGTATGTGCCGAATCCGTTCGCCAGCAACGGCGAGCGCCTGTACCGCACCGGTGACCTGACCCGCTATCAGGCCGACGGCACGCTGCAATACGTCGGGCGCATCGATCATCAGGTCAAGGTCCGTGGCTTTCGCATCGAACTGGGTGAAATCGAAGCGCGACTGTTGCAGCACAATGCCGTGCGCGAACTGGCGGTGTTGGCGCATGACGGGGTCAGCGGCCAGCAATTGGTGGCCTACATCGTGCCGAACGATCCCGCGTTGCTGGGCGATACCGACGCTCAAGCGACCCAGCGTGAAACGTTGAAAGCCGCGCTGCGCCAGCATCTGCCGGATTACATGGTCCCGGCGTTCCTGCTGTTCCTCGATCACCTGCCACTGACCCCCAACGGCAAGCTCGACCGTAAAGCCTTGCCGACGGTCGATGGTTCACAGAAACAACGCGAGCACGTTGCGCCGCGCAGTGTGCTGGAGAAATCCCTCGCCGCGATCTGGCAGGACGTACTGGCCATCGACAACGTCGGTCTGGAAGACAACTTCTTCGAACTGGGCGGCGATTCCATCGTGTCCATGCAAGTGGTCAGTCGTGCGCGTCAGGCCGGGATCGTGTTGAGTCCCAAGGACCTGTTCCAGCACCAGACCATCCGCAGCCTCGCTCAAGCGGCCCGCAGCGGCGAGGAGCCATTGATCGACCAAGGTCCGGCAATGGGCGCGGTGGCGTTGGCGCCGGTGCAACAGTGGTTCTTCGAACAGGTAATCCCCGAGCGCCAGCACTGGAACCAGTCGCTGCTGCTGGTGCCGCGTGAGGTGTTGAACGCCGAGGCGCTGGATCGCACCATTGAGCAATTGCTGTCTCACCACGACAGCTTGCGCCTGCGTTATGAACAGACCGTCGAAGGCTGGCAGCAAATCTACGCCGCACCCACCACGGAGTTGGTGTTGTGGCAGCGTCAGGCGCAGTCGCTCGAAGAACTCAACGTCCTGTGCGATGAAGCCCAACGTAGTCTTGATCTGCACAATGGCCCGCTGATGCGCGCGCTGCTCGTGGCGATGGCTGACGGTACACAACGCCTGTTGCTGGTGATTCATCACCTGGCGGTAGACGGCGTCTCCTGGCGCGTGCTGCTGGAAGATCTTCAGCAGTTCTACAGCGGCAATATTTCCATGGCGAAAACCAGTAGCTATCAGCGCTGGGTTGCCCGTCTGCAAGCGCACATTCCAGCCTTTGAAAACAGCCACGGTTATTGGCTGACCCAACTCAACAACGCACCGAATAATCTGCCCTGCGACCGCCCCAATGGCGCATTGGAAAACCGCTTCGAACACAAAATCGAGTTCAAACTCGACGCCGACCACACCCGCAAACTGCTGCAAAACGCCTCGGCGGCGTATCGGACCCAGGTCAACGACCTGCTGCTGACCGCACTGACACGAGCAGTGTGCCGCTGGAGCGGGCAGGGCAGTGCGCTGATTCAGCTCGAAGGCCATGGCCGCGAAGACCTGTTCGACGACATCGACCTGACCCGTACCGTGGGTTGGTTCACCAGCCTGTTCCCGGTCAATCTGGTGCCGTCGAGCGATCTCGGCGCATCGGTCAAAAGCATCAAGGAACAACTGCGCGGCGTGCCGGACAAGGGCCTCGGTTACGGCGCGCTGCGTTATCTCGGCAGCCCGACGATTCGTACCGAACTGGAAGCTTTGCCGCAACCGCGCATTACCTTCAACTATCTGGGGCAGTTTGACCGTCAGTTCGACGATGCGGCGATGTTCGTACCCTCTACCGAAGGTAACGGTGTGGCGCAGGATCCTTCGGCTCCGTTGGGCAATTGGCTGACGGTCGAAGGTCAGGTCTACGGCGGCGAGTTGTCGCTGAGCTGGGGGTTCAGCCGCGAGATGTTCGACATCGCGACCATCCAGCGTCTGGCAGACGATTACGCGCTGGAACTCAAGGCGTTGATCGATCACTGCTGTGCCGTTGAAATGCCCCAAGCCACGCCGTCGGACTTCCCGCTGGCGCGCATCAGTCAGGTACAACTCGACGCATTGCCGATCGCGAACTTTGAAGACCTGTATCCGCTGTCGCCCATGCAACAGGGCATGCTGTTCCACACCCTGTACGAACCAGAAGTCGGCGCCTACATCAGCCAGTTGCGCCTGGACATTCAAGGCCTCGATTCGCAGCGCTTTGCGCAAGCCTGGCAGACCGCACTGGAACGCCACGACATCCTGCGCAGTAGCTTCCACTGGCAAGGTCTCGACACCGCGCATCAGGCGATTGTCCGTCAGGTCGAGTTGCCACTCGAAGTGCTGGACGCGACCGACACCGATGCGCTGGCCGATGCCGAGCGCGCCCAAGGATTCGAATTGGGCAGCGCGCCGCTGTTCCGCTTGAAGCTGGTCCGCACCGACTCCAACGATTGGCACCTGATCTACACCAGCCACCACATCTTGATGGACGGCTGGAGCAATGCGCAGTTGCTGGCCGAAGTGATTCAGCATTACGCCACCGGGCAATCGCTGCCGACACCGACCGGGCAATACCGCGATTATCTGGGCTGGTTACAGCAGCGATCCGCCGTCGCTGGCGAGCAGTTCTGGAAAGCCGCGTTGGCGCCGCTGGAAGCGCCAACCTTGCTCGCCGAAGCCTTGCGCCCGCCAGTGGGCGCGCAGGGCCGCGAAGAGTATCGAGTCGCCCTCGACAGTCGCGCAACTCAGCGTCTGGCCGATTTTGCCCGCCAACAGAAAGTCACCCTCAACACCGTTCTGCAAGCGGCGTGGAGTCTGTTGTTGCATCGCTACACCGGCCAGGATTGCGTGGTGTTCGGTGCCACCGTCGCGGGTCGTTCGGCGCCGCTTCCGGGGATCGAAGAGCAACTCGGACTGTTCATCAACACGCTGCCGCTGGTGTGCGCGATGAACCCTGAGCAAACCGTCAGCCAATGGCTGAGCGAGCTGCAAGGGCTGAACCTGACCGTGCGCGAGTTCGAGCATGTGCCGCTTTATGACATTCAGGGTTGGGCGGGGCAGCAGGGTTCGGCGCTGTTCGACAGCCTGCTGGTGTTCGAAAACTTCCCGGTGGCCGAAGCGCTGAAACAGGGCGCCCCGGCCGGGCTGTCGTTTGGCAACCTGCATAACCACGAGCGCACGCATTATCCGCTGACGTTGGGTATTGAACTGGGGGAGGGCTTGAGTCTGGAGTTCAGCTACGACGCAGCGCGGTTCAGTGGGGCACAGGTCGCTGAGTTGTCGGCCAACCTGCAGCATCTGCTGATGCAGTTGGTGGCGCTGCCGGATGCGGCATTGGGTGCGCTGGAACTGCTCGATATCGATGGCAAAAAAGCGCTGCTTGCGATCAGCCAACCGGCCCCGGTTCAGTTATCCACAACCTTATTGGTCCATGAACAAATCGCCGCTCAGGCTGCCGTCACCCCGCATGCACTGGCGTTGCAGGTCGACAGCCAATCCCTCAGCTACACGCAGTTGAACACCCAGGCCAACCGACTGGCCCATCGCCTGATTGAAAACGGCGCCGGTCCCGGCAAACGTGTCGGGCTGGCGCTGCACCGTAGTCCGCAATTGATCGTCAGCCTGCTGGCGGTGCTGAAAACTGGCGCGGCGTACGTGCCGCTGGACCCGAGCTATCCGGCCGAACGCCTGGCGTACATGATCGACGACAGCCGCCTCGATGTGCTGCTGTGCGAATCCGGTCTGCTGGAGGATGTGTCGGGCGTGCTTCGTCTCAGCCTCGACGACAACACCGGCTACCCCGACAGCAATCCGCCAAATCAAGCGGTCGCCGAAGACCTGGCCTACGTCATCTACACCTCAGGCTCCACAGGTCAGCCCAAAGGCGTGGCCATCACCCATGCCGCGTTGCACGAATTCTGCCAATCCGCCGTCGACTATTCGATGCTGTCGGCGGCGGACCGCGTGTTGCAGTTCGCGACCTTCAGTTTCGATGGCTTCGTCGAACAGTGCTTCCCGGCGTTGTGTGTCGGTGCGGCGTTGATCATGCGCGGTGATGAGTTGTGGGATGCCGGGCGACTGGCCGCTCAAATCGTCCAGCAAGGCGTCACCGTGGCGGACTTACCGGCAGCTTACTGGTACTTGCTGGCCCGCGAATGCGCGAGCGGCGGGGTGCGCAGTCTCGGTGATTTGCGCCAGGTCCACGTCGGTGGTGAAGCGATGTCGGTGGAAGGTTTGCGTTTGTGGCATCAGGCCGGTTTGAGCCACGTGCGACTGCTCAACACCTACGGCCCGACCGAAGCGACCGTGGTCTCCAGCGTGCATGAATGCCGACTCGACGATGCCAGCGACGCGTTTGGCATTCCAATTGGTCGCGCCATCGCCGGTCGTGCGTTGTACGTGCTGGACGCGGCCGGTCAATTGCTGCCCAACGCTGGCGTCGGCGAGTTGTGTATAGGCGCACCGGCCTGCCTCGCGCAAAGCTACTTTGATCGCCCGGCGCTGACCGCCGAACGTTTCCTGCCGGACCCGTTTGCCCGTGAGCCGGGCGCGCGGCTGTACCGCAGCGGCGATCTGGCGCGCTACAACGCTGACGGGCATCTGGAATACGTCGGCCGTATCGATCACCAAGTGAAGATCCGCGGTTTTCGCATTGAAATGGGCGAGATTGAAGCCTGCCTGCAAGCCTGTGAGGACGTGCGTGATGCAGCCGTCATCGCTCAGGATGGCACGCAACTGGTGGCGTATGTCGTGGCCAGCGATGCGGTGGTTTCTGAAACTGAATATCTGGAAGGCCTCAAAGCCGTTCTGCGTCGGTCGCTGCCGGAATACATGGTGCCAAGCCACCTGATCCTGCTGGCCAGATTGCCGCTTAACAACAACGGCAAACTGGATCGCAGAGCTTTGCCGCGTGCTGAAGCCAGCGATGTTCAACGTGACTTCGTGGCTCCGGCCCAAGGGCTGGAAACACAAGTGGCGCTGATCTGGGCAGAGGTGCTGCAAGTCGAGCGCGTGGGGCGCGACGACAACTTCTTCGAACTGGGCGGTCACTCGTTGCTGGTGCTTCAGGTGATTTCGCGGGTGCGTCAACAGTTGCAACTCGAACTGTCGGTGAGCAGTCTGTTCTCGGCCGCGAATCTGGCGGAGTTTGCCGAGCGAGCGGCACTGGCGAACATCAGCGGCCAACCGATCCTGCAACCTGCGCCTGCCGATCAGCCGCCGATCCTGTCTTACGCCCAGCAGCGCCAATGGATTCTCTGGCAACTGGACCCACAAAGCCCGGCCTACAACATTCCCGCTGCGCTGCGCCTCAAGGGTTCGCTCAACCTCAATGCCCTGCGCGAAACCTTCGCTCAATTGCAGGCTCGTCACCAAACCCTGCGCACCACTTTCGAACAGGACGGTCAGCAGGTCCATCCGGTGCTGCACGACACACTGGCGCTGCAACTGGAACAGCGCACGCTCGATCAATCGTCAGTCGAAAGCGCGGTGGCCGAAGAAATCGCCCGGCCATTCGATCTGCGCAACGGCCCGCTGTGGCGCGTGTTGCTGCTGCAAGTGAACACTGACGAACACTTGCTGGTGCTGACCGTTCACCACATCGCTGCTGATGGCTGGTCGATGCAGGTCATGGTCGATGAGTTCAGCGCGCTGTATCAGGCGGCAGTCGAAGGTCGCGATGCAAACCTGAACAGTTTGCCGGTCAGCTACAGCGACTACGCCCATTGGCAACGCGACTGGCTGGAGGCCGGCGAAGGCGCACGTCAACTGGCGTGGTGGAGCGAGCAACTGAAAGGCAACCAAACGCCGCTGGAGTTGCCATGTGAACTGACCCGCCCGGCCCGTCACACCAAGCGCGGCGCCAGCCTGATGCTGAATGTTGATCGCGAACTGCTCGCCGGTTTGCGTCAACGTGCCCACGAGCAACAGGTGACCTTGTTCATGCTGTTGCTGGCGAGTTTCCAGACCTTGCTGCATCGCCAGAGCGGACAATCAAACATTAGCGTCGGCGTGCCCGGCGCGGGGCGTTCGCGCCTGGAAACCGAAGGCCTGATCGGCTTCTTCATCAACACCCAGGTGCTGCGGGCCGAGATCGACGGACAGCAGCCATTCAGCACCTTGCTGCAACAGGTCAAACAGGTCGCATTGGATGCACAGGCCAATCAGGACGTGCCGTTCGAGCAGTTAGTCGACGCCTTGCAACCGGACCGCAACCTCAATCACAGCCCGTTGTTCCAGGTGCTCTATAACCATCAGCAGCAAATGGGTCCGAGCGTCGAGCGCAACGTGGCCGACCTGCAGGTCGAGCGTCTGCACTGGCAGCAGCACACCGCGCAATTCGATCTGGTGCTCGACACTCAAGAGCAAGGCGAAGAACTCGATGCCAGCCTGACTTACGCCACGGATGTGTACGACGAGGCGTCGATGCAGCGCCTCACCGAGCAGTGGCTGAACCTGCTGCGTGCGGTGGTCAACGATCCACAGCAACGCGTCGCCGAACTACCGCTGCTGCAAGCACCGCAATATGAGGCGTTGATTCAGCACTGGAACCCGGCATTCGAGGCGCAACCACCGTCGCCAACCTTGCACCGGTTATTCGAGGTTCAGGCTGCGCAACGGCCGAACGCAATCGCGCTGGTCCACGAAGGCGAGCAACTGAGCTACGCCGCGCTCAACGCCCAGGCCAATCGACTGGCGCGCAAACTGCGAGAGCAGGGTGTCGGCCCGGAAGTGCGCGTCGGCATCGCCACTGAGCGGGCGATGCCGCTGGTGGTCGGGTTACTGGCGATTCTCAAGGTTGGCGGCGCTTATGTGCCGCTCGATCCGCAATACCCGGCCGAGCGCCTGAGCTACATGATCGAAGACAGCGGCATCACGCTGCTATTGACCCAACAACATTTGATCGACGGTTTGCCGTCCCGCGACGGCGTGCAGGTGCTGAGCCTGGAGTCGTTGCATCTGGACGCCTTCAGCGACGACAACCTGACGACGCTGGCGACCCCGGACAACCTCGCTTACGTGATCTACACCTCCGGCTCCACTGGCCGGCCAAAAGGAGCGTTGCTCAGTCATGCCAACGTCGGGCGTCTGCTGACGGCCACCGCCAGCGAGTTCAACTTCGGCCCGGCCGATGTCTGGACGCTGTTCCATTCCTACGCCTTCGACTTCTCGGTATGGGAGCTGTTTGGTTCGCTGTGCACGGGTGGGCGTCTGGTGATCGTGCCGTATGACATCAGCCGCGAACCGCAAGCGTTTCACCGCTTGCTCTGTGATGAAGGCGTGACGGTGTTGAACCAGACCCCGAGCGCTTTCCGCCAACTGTTGCCGATTGCCTGCGCCAGCCCGCGAAGCATGGCCCTGCGTCAGGTGATTTTCGGCGGCGAAGCCCTCGAAGTCGCCAGCCTGCGTCCTTGGTTCGAACGCTTCGGCGACCAGCAGCCCACCTTGGTCAACATGTACGGCATCACCGAAACCACGGTGCACGTGACCTATCGCGCGATTCGTCTGGCCGACCTTGACGGCAAGGCGCAAAGCCCGGTTGGCCTGCCGATCCGCGACCTGCGCTGGTACTTGCTCGACAGCCAGTTGCAGCCGGTGCCGGTGGGTGTGGCGGGTGAGTTGTACATCGCTGGCGCTGGCCTGGCGCGGGGTTATCACGGGCGTTGTGGCCTGACCGCCGAGCGTTTTGTGCCGAGCCCATTCGACGTTTCGCAACGACTCTATCGCAGCGGCGACCTGGCGCGTCAGCGTGGCGACGGCAGCATCGACTATCTCGGGCGGATAGATCAGCAAGTGAAAATTCGCGGTTTCCGCATCGAACTCGGCGAAATCGAAGCCGCACTGTTGACCCAACCGGGCGTGCGCCAAGCGGTGTTGAACGTGCACAACGGCGACGGTGGACCGCAGTTGTGCGCCTACGTCGTGGCCGAGCAAACCCCACACGACCCGATGGCCTGGCGCGACAACCTGCGTGCCGCGCTGAAGGTTGATCTACCGGATTACATGGTGCCGAGCCATTGGTTGCTGCTCGACGCCTTGCCGCTGACCGCCAACGGCAAGCTCGACCGCAACGCCTTGCCGGCGCCGGATGCAGAGGAATGGCAACGCCCGTTCGAAGCCCCCGAAGGCGACCTCGAACCGCAACTGGCGGCGATCTGGGCCGACGTGCTGGGCGTGGCGCAGATCGGCCGGCGCGACAACTTCTTTGAATTGGGCGGGCATTCGTTGCTCGCCGCCCAGGCCAGTGCCCGTGTGGAACTGGAACTGGGTATCGAGTTGCCGCTGCGCGCGCTGTTCGAGTC
This sequence comes from Pseudomonas sp. P4_C8, assembly GCF_056401975.1. Lineage (NCBI taxonomy): Bacteria > Pseudomonadati > Pseudomonadota > Gammaproteobacteria > Pseudomonadales > Pseudomonadaceae > Pseudomonas > Pseudomonas sp. P4_C8. The sequence goes on from NZ_JBFUIH010000040.1 coordinate 52,030, forward strand.
CACCGACCTACAGGTTTATGCCGCCATGGCCGGGCAACACGCCCCGGCTGACAACGATGCACGTCTTGATGCGCTTGAGTCGCTTCTCGACGAGATGGAGATCAACTGATGGAACACACCACTGCCCAGCGTATCGCCAGCCGTTTCGCCGGCCTGCCCGCCGACAAGCGCCGCGAGTTTCTGAGCCGCATGCAAGAGCAGGGCGTGAGTTTCGGCCAACTGCCGATTCCGCCGGCTGCCGAGCCGAAAATGAGCTTCGAACTGTCGTATGCGCAGCAGCGCCAATGGTTCCTCTGGCAGCTGGATCCGCACAGTTCTGCGTACAACATCCCGGCCGCGTTGCGCTTGCACGGGCCGCTGAATGTCGCGGCGTTGCAGCAGAGTTTTGACGTGTTGCTGGAGCGGCATCAAAGCCTGCGCAGCCGATTTGTCGAGGATGACGGTCAAGTCGTTCAGACACTGGCCGAGTTCACCTCGCTGGTGATCGAACACATCGATCTGCGCGGCGAACCTGAGGAAAACCGCCTCGATCTCGCGATGAAAAGCGTCGAGCAGGAAATTGCACAGCCATTTGATCTGCAGCACGGCCCACTGTTGCGAGTCAGCCTGTTGCAGCTCGATTCTGAAGACCATGTGCTGTTGCTGACCCTGCACCACATTGTCACCGATGGCTGGTCGATGGGCGTGCTGGTGGAGGAATTCTCCCGGCTCTACGCCGCGCATAGCCAAGGGCAGAACGAAGCGCTGGAAACGCTGCCGATTCAATATTCCGATTACGCCCTGTGGCAACGCCGCTGGATGGAAGCCGGCGAGCTGGAGCGCCAGCTCAACTGGTGGCGCGAGCGTCTGGGCAACGAGCAACCGTTGCTGGAGTTGCCCACCGACCGTCCACGCCCGGCGCAACCGAGCCAGCATGGTGCTCGTCTGGAATTCACCCTCGATGCAAACTTGGCCAGCGGGTTGATGAACCTGGCCAAACAGCGCGGCGTCACGCCGTTCATGCTGTTGCTGGCGAGCTTTCAGGCGTTGCTCTATCGCTATAGCGGCCAGTCCGACGTGCGCGTTGGCGTGCCAATTGCCAACCGTAACCGCACGGAGACCCGTGGCCTGATCGGCTTCTTCGTCAACACCCAGGTGATGCGCGCGGAACTGGACGGTCGTCTGCCGTTCAGCCAATTGCTCGACCAGACCCGCACTGCGTCGCTGGATGCTCAGGATTATCAGGACTTGCCGTTCGAGCGGCTGGTGCAGGCTCTGCAAGGTGAACGCAGCCTCAGCCACAGTCCGTTGTTCCAGGTGATGTTCAACCATCAGCAAGCCAAACCGGCATTGGTCAGCGGTTTGCTCGCCGGGCTGCGTGTCGAAGCGCTGAACGCCACGGTGCACACCACGCAATTCGACCTGCAACTGGACACGCAGGAGGAGGGCGACAAACTGTTCGCCAGCCTGACCTACGCTACTGATTTGTTCGACGCCGAGCGTATCGAGCATTTGGCCCGTCACTGGCGCAACCTGTTGGCCGGTGTGCTGGCGAACCCGCAATGCCCGCTCGCCGAGTTGCCGCTACTGGACGCCGACGAGCGTCTGCGCATTCTCGATGACCTCAATGACACCGCTCAGGCTTATCCCGGTGAAGTCTGCGTGCAGCGGCATTTCGAAGAGCGTGTGGCTGAAAACGGTGCGGCGACGGCGTTGGTGTTCCAGAACCAGAGCCTGAGTTACGCCGAATTGAACCTGCGCGCCAACCGTCTGGCCCATCACTTGCGCGCCCAGGGTGTCGGCCCGGAAGTGCTCGTCGGAATTGCCTGCGACCGCTCGTTCGAAATGGTCGTCGGCCTGCTGGCGATTCTCAAGGCCGGTGGCGCCTATGTGCCGCTGGACCCGGAATACCCGCTGGATCGCCTGAGTTACATGATCGAAGACAGCGGCATTTCGTTGTTGCTGACGCAGGAGCATCTGCAGGCGCAACTGCCGACACCCGATACCGTGCGCACCTTGTGCCTGCGCGCCGAAGCCGATTGGCTGAGTGAACTGCCGAGCGACGACCTGCCAAACCTTGCCGTCGCTGAAAACCTCGCCTATGTGATTTACACCTCCGGCTCCACCGGCAAGCCCAAGGGCGCGGGCAACCGCCATGTAGCGCTGCACAACCGTCTGGAATGGATGCAGCAAGCCTACAACTTGCAGCCCACAGACCGCGTGCTGCAAAAGACCCCGTTCAGTTTCGACGTGTCGGTGTGGGAATTTTTCTGGCCGCTGATGAAGGGCGCAACCCTGGTGATCGCTGCACCGGGCGAACATCGCGATCCACAACGTCTCGCGGCATTGATCGTCGAACAGGCAATCACTACGCTGCACTTTGTGCCGTCGATGCTCTCGGCGTTCATCGCTGCCGATGAGTCGTTGGCCTGTACCTCGCTGACACGCATCATTTGCAGCGGTGAAGCGCTGCCGATGGAGCTGCAACGCCAGAGCTTGCGCAGCCTGCCGCAAGCCAATCTCTACAACCTCTATGGCCCGACCGAAGCGGCCATAGACGTGACCCATTGGACGTGCGTGGAAGAAGGCCGCGACAGCGTGCCGATTGGCCGTCCCATTGCCAACCTGCGCACCTGCATCCTCGACAGCGAACTGCAATCGTTGCCACTGGGCGCGGTGGGCGAGTTGTACCTCGGTGGTGTCGGTCTGGCGCGCGGGTATCACCGTCGTGGCGCGCTGACCGCCGAGCGTTTTGTGGTCGATCCGTTCGGCAGCGGCGAGCGTTTGTACCGCAGCGGTGACCTGGCGCGTTATCGCGCAGACGGCGCCATCGACTACTGCGGGCGTATTGACCACCAAGTGAAGATTCGCGGTTTGCGCATCGAACTGGGCGAAATCGAAGCGCGCGTGCAAGAGCATGCCGACGTGCAGGAAGCCGTGGTGTTGGTCCTCGATGGCCCGAGCGGCAAACAACTGGTCGCGTACGTCGTGCCGCAGGATCGCGCATTAGTGGCCGCCGCCGCCGAGCAACAAGGCGCGTGGCGCGAAACCCTGAAAAGCCATCTGCTCGCCAGCCTGCCGGATTACATGGTGCCGGCGCAGACCGTGCTGATCGAGCAAATGCCGCTCAGCCCCAACGGCAAACTCGAGCGCAAACGTCTGCCGGCGCCAACCGCGCAAGTCGGCCAACGCGCCTTCGAAGCGCCGCGTAGCGAACACGAACAGGTGCTGGCGCAGATCTGGCAAGACGTATTGGGCGTGGAGCAGGTCGGGCGTCAGGACAACTTCTTTGAACTCGGTGGCGACTCGATCATTTCGATTCAAGTGGTCAGCCGTGCGCGCCGTGCGGGGCTGAGCCTGCAACCCCGTGACCTGTTCCAGCAGCAGACGTTGCAAGCGCTGGCCGCCGTAGTGAAGGAGCAAGCCGCACCGCTGGCGCAACAAGGGCCGGTGGACGGGCCGCAAACACTCACGCCGATCCAGCGCTGGTTCTTCGACGAACCGATCCCGCAACGCGCGCACTGGAACCAGTCAGTGCTGCTGACGCCGCGCGAAACCCTCGAATTGCCGCGCCTGCAAGCAGCGCTGCAACGCCTGCTCAAGCAGCACGATGCCCTGCGGTTGCGCTTCAGTCAGGTCGACGGTCAATGGTCGGCGCGGTATGTCGGGGCCGACAGCGCTGATGTCATCGACATGCTCTGGACCGCTCGCGTGGCCAACGAGGCATCGCTGGAATCGGTGTGCGACGAAGCGCAACGCAGCCTCAGCCTGCAAGACGGGCCGTTGCTGCGGGTGGCGTTGATCGCGCAGGCCGATGGTTCGCAGCGTTTGCTGTTGGTGATCCATCATTTGGCGGTGGACGGTGTGTCGTGGCGGGTGTTGCTGGAAGATTTGCAGGCGGCCTACCTTGGGCAAGAACTGCCACCGAAGACCAGCGCTTTCCAGGCGTGGGCCGACAAACTCGACGCCTATGCACGCTCCGAAGTCGCCGTCAGCGAACTGAACTGGTGGCAGGCGCAGCTCAGCGGTACGAATGATTCGTTGCCAGCGGCCAATGTTGGGGCCAGCCAGACCGGGCATTTGCGCCAAGGCGTCAGCATCGGCCTCGACCGTGAACAAACCCGGAAATTGCTGCAACAAGCCCCGGCGATCTACCGCACACAGGTCAACGATCTGCTGCTGACCGCACTGGCCCGCACCCTAAGCCGCTGGACCGGTGACGCCTCGGCGCTGATTCAGCTTGAAGGCCATGGTCGCGAAGAACTGTTTGGCGACATCGACCTGACCCGCACCGTTGGCTGGTTCTCCAGTCTGTTCCCGGTGCGCCTGACGCCGACCGCCGACCTGGCGGGCTCGATCAAAGCAATCAAGCAACAGCTGCGCGAGATCCCCGGTAAAGGGATGGGTTATGGCCTGTTGCGCTACATGGGCGATGCGTCGACCCAAGCGGCATTGGCCGCGTTGCCGCAGGCGCGGGTGACGTTCAACTACCTTGGCCAGTTCGACCAGAGCTTCGCCGAAGACGCGTTGTTTACCCCGGCGCGCGAATCCAGCGGTGCGGCGCAATCGGCCGATGCACCGTTGCCGAACTGGTTGTCGGTGGACGGTCAGGTCTATGGCGGTGAGCTGAAACTCGACTGGACCTTCAGTCGCGAATGCTTCGAACAGCGTGAAATCGAAGCGCTGGCTGCAGATTTCCGTAATGAATTGCTGGCGCTGATCGCCCATTGCCTGAGCGATGGCGCAGGCGGCGTGACCCCGGCGGACTTCCCGTTGGCGCGCCTGACTCAGGCTCAACTCGATGGCCTGCCGGTGCCGCCGGCACACATCGAAGACCTGTACCCGCTGTCGCCGATGCAGGCCGGTTTGTTGTTTCACAGCTTGTATGAGTCCGAGTCTGGCGCGTACGTGAACCAGCTCAGCGTCGAAGCCCGTGGCCTCGATGCCGAACGTTTGGGCCGCGCGTGGCAAGCGGTGCTCGACACCCATCCGATCCTGCGCAGCAGTTTTCACTTCCCGGATGGTTTTGAAGCGCCGGTGCAATTGGTCCATCGTCATCTGCAACTGCCGATGACCTGCCTCGACTGGCGTGGCCACAGCGATCAGGTCGAAGCACTGGCGAAGCTGATCGACAGCGAACGCCTGCAACTCGACTCGACCCGGGCGCCGTTGATGCGCTTGACCCTGGTGCGACTCGACGACGAGCGCCAGCAACTGATCTACACCCACCATCACCTGTTGCTGGATGGCTGGAGCAACTCGCTGCTGTTGAGTGAAGTCTTGCAGCGTTATGCCGGGCAGGAAGTGCAGGCGCCAACAGGGCGTTTCGCTGATTACATCGGCTGGCTGCGACGTCAGGATGCACAGGCTGACGAGCTGTTCTGGCGCGAGCAACTGGCAAGCCTCGACAATCCGACGCTGTTGGCCCAGAGCCTGGCCCATGGCGACGGTAAAAACCTGTCGACGGCGGAGTTTGCCGACCATCGCCAGACTTTCGATGTTGCCACCAGCCAACGCTTCAGCGATTTCGCCCGTCAGCAAAAAGTCACCCTCAACACCTTGTTGCAAGGCGCCTGGGTGCTGTTATTGCAACGCTATACCGGTCAACGCAGCGTCGCGTTCGGCGCAACCGTGGCCGGGCGGCCGGTAGATTTGCCGGGGGCGGAAAGCCAGCTCGGGCTGTTCATCAACACCTTGCCGGTGATCAGCACGCCGGATGCGGTTGAAAGCGTCGGCCACTGGTTGACTCGCTTGCAGGCGCAGAACCTGGAATTACGTGAGCACGAATTCACCGCCCTCGGCGACATTCAGCGCTGGGCCGGACGTGCCGGCGAGCCGCTGTTCGACAGCCTGCTGGTGTTCGAAAACTTCCCGGTGGCCGAAGCGCTGCAACAGGGCGCACCGGCCGGGTTGAGCTTCTCGATCCCGCACAACCATGAACGCACCAACTTCCCGCTGACGCTGGCAGCCACCGCCGAAATGCAGTTGAGCCTGAACTGGAGCTACCAATGCGCCCACTTCAGCAGCGAAGCCATTGCCCGCATGAGCGAGCATCTGGCCGCGCTGCTGACGGCGATGGTCGCTGCGCCACAGGCTGCATTGAGTGAACTGGACCTGCTGACCACGCCGGAACGTGCGCAACAGTTGGTCGAGTGGAATCCCGCGTTCACCGCAACGGAAACCCCGCTGTGCGTGCATCAATTGATCGAGGCCCAGGCTGTTATCCGTCCGGACGCCACGGCGTTGATCTTTAACGACCTGGAATTGAGCTTCGACCAACTCAACCGTCGCGCCAACCAACTAGCCCACCGCTTGCGCGCACTGGGCATCGGCCCGGAAGTGCGGGTCGGCCTGGCGATGCAGCGTTCGCCGGAAATGATCATCGGTCTGCTGGCGATCCTCAAGGCCGGCGGCGCTTACGTGCCGCTGGACCCGGCGTATCCGGCCGAACGCCTGCGCTACCTGATGGAAGACAGCGGCATTTCGCTGCTCATCAGCCAATCGTGGCTGCGGGAAAAACTGCCGTTGCCGCAAGGTCTGGCGGTGCTGGAAGTCGACCGCGAACCGCTGGAATCGATGGCTGACACCAACCCGGTCAACCTGACCTGTGGCGAAAACCTCGCGTACCTGATTTACACCTCGGGCTCCACCGGGCGGCCGAAAGGCGTCAGCGTGGCCCACGGCCCGTTGGCCATGCATTGCCTGTCGATCGGCGAGTTGTACGGCATGACCCCGGACGACCGCGAGCTGCAATTCGCCTCGATCAGCTTCGACGGCGCCCACGAACGCTGGCTGACACCGCTAGTATTCGGTTCGGCGGTGATGCCCCGTGACGATGAGTTGTGGAGTGTGGAGCGCACCTGCGCCGAGATTGAAAAGCACGGCATTACCATCGCCTGTTTCACCCCGAGCTACCTGGCGCAGATCGCCGATTTCATGGGCGAAGCGGGGCGTGATCTGCCGATCCGTTCCTACACCCCGTGCGGTGAAGGCATGGCCAAACATGCTTTCGATGAAGTGCAGCAAGTGCTGCAACCCAAGCGCCTGATCAATGGCTACGGCCCGACCGAAACAGTGATCACGCCGCTGATCTGGCTGGCCTGCCCGGATACTGAATTCGACTCGGCATTCATGCCGATTGGCCGGCCGGTCGGCAATCGCAGCGCCTATATTCTGGACGGCGGCTTGCAGCCGTTGCCGGTCGGTGTGGCGGGTGAGTTATACCTGGGCGGCGAGGGCGTCGCTCGCGGTTACCATCAACGTCCGGACCTGACCGCTGAGCGTTTCGTGCCGGATCCGTTTGTACCGGGCGCACGTTTGTATCGCAGCGGTGACCTCGCACGGTTCCGCGCCGATGGCGTCGTTGAATACCTCGGTCGTATAGACCAGCAAGTGAAGATTCGCGGGTTCCGTATCGAGCTCGGTGAAATCGAAGCCTGCCTGCTTGAACACGAGGGCGTGCGTGAAGCGTTCGTGATCGACCGCGAAGGCCCGGTCAGCCGCCAATTGGTCGGTTACGTGGTGCCGCGCGATCCACTCGCCGATGAGCAGGATTTGCGTGAGGCGCTGACGGCTCACCTGCGCAGCCGTTTGCCAGCGCACATGCTGCTGGCGCATTTGATGTGTCTGGCGGCGTTGCCGCTGACGCCCAATGGCAAGCTTGATCGTCAGGGGCTGCCGGCCCCTGAAGCTACTCGACAGAATCTGGATCAGGTGGCCGCAGCGTCGCCGGCCGAAGCGCTGCTGGTGGAGATATGGCAGGAGCTGCTGGGGTTGGAGTCGGTGGGTGTCACCGAAAATTTCTTCGAACTGGGCGGTGACTCGATCATCTCGCTGCAAGCGGTGAGCCGTGCCGGGCAGCGCGGGTTGGTGTTCAGTCCCAAGCAATTGTTCGAACAGCAGACCATCCGCGCATTGGCCGCTGTCGCCAGCAGCCGTGAAGCGGCGTTGGTTGAAGTGCCGAAAGTCGAAGCTTTCTCGCTGGTGCCGCACATCGATATTGCCGCCCGCGAGGGGCTGCAAGATCTGTATCCGCTGTCCCCCATGCAGCAAGGCATGTTGTTCCATTGCCTCGATTCGCCGGAGCTGAACCCCTACGTCAACCAGTTGAGCGTGGCGGTGGACGGTTTGCAGGTGCCGCGTTTTCGCGCGGCCTGGCAGACGTTGGTTGAGCGTCACGAAGTGCTGCGCGCAGCATTTCGCTGGCGCGATGGCCTGGCCGATCCGCTGCAAGCGGTGTTCGCCGATATCGAGTTGCCGATCGAAGAACTCGATTGGCGTTTGCGCAGCGACACCGAGCTGGCGTTGAAAGCGCTGGCAGCAGCGGAACAGGCCAAGGGTTTCGACCTGAGCTGCCCGCCGTTGATGCGCTTCATTCTGGTTCGCCTCGGCGATGACCGTTACCAGATGATCTGGATTTACCATCACCTGCTGCTGGACGGCTGGAGTGCCTCGCGACTGTTGGGCGACATGCTGCGCCTGTATCACCACGACACGTTGCCGACCCTGACCGGGCGCTACGCCGACTACATCGCCTGGCTGCAACGTCAGGACGGTGCACAGGCCGAAGGCTTCTGGCGCGAGCGCCTGGCATTGCTCGAAGAACCGACGATTCTGGCCAAGGCTTCAGGTGCCGCAGGTTCTGGTCATGGCGTGATGTACAGCAACCTCGACGCCGAGGCGACACGCAAACTGCATACCTTCGCCAAGCGACAGCGCGTGACCCTCAACACGCTGGTGCAAGGTGCCTGGCTGCTGCTGTTGCAACGCCACAGCGGCCAGCGCAGCGTCGCGTTCGGCGCCACGGTGGCGGGACGTCCGACCGGGCTGGCCGGGGCGCAAGAAATGTTCGGACTGTTTATCAATACCTTGCCGGTGATCCAGACCCTCGACCCGCAACAGCCGTTGGGCGAGTGGTTGCGCGATTTGCAGGATTACAACCTGCTGGTCCGCGACTACGAGCACACGCCGTTGTCGGACATTCAGCGCTGGGCCGGGCAGGGTGGCCAGGGCTTGTTCGACAGCATCATCGTGTTTGAAAACCATCCGGTGGACCGTGCATTGCGCGGGGGCGAGGAAGGTGAGCTGCGTTTTGCCGAGGTCGGCAGTGGCGGGGTGACCAACTTCCCGATGGACCTGATGGTCAGCGCCAACGAAGAAGGCCTTGAAGTCGAGTATCTGTTCCTGCGGGATCGCTTCAGTGAAGTGGACGTGCAGCGGATTCGTGCGCAGCTTGAAGGTCTGCTGTGGGCATTGCCGGAGGATGCCACCTGCTTGCTCGGCAATATTGGCTTGTCTGAGTCGCGTATCAGCCTGGCGCAAGCATCGGGTGACAGCGCCGATTTGCTGCACGCGTTCAATCAGCATGTGCGCACGCAACCGCAGAAAGTCGCCTTGTTCTGTGAAGATCGCGAAGTCAGTTATGCCGATCTGGAGGAACAGGCCAATGGGCTGGCGCAGCAGTTGATCGGTCGCGGCATCGGCCCGGAAAGTCTGGTGGCGGTAGCCCTGCCGCGTTCCGAGCGCACGATTGTCGCGTTCCTTGCGGTCCTTAAAGCCGGGGCGGCTTACTTGCCTTTGGACTTGGCGTATCCGGTCGAGCGACTGGCTTATATGTTGAGCGATTCGGCCGTCAGCCTGTTGCTCTGCGACAGTGATCTCGGCGAGCGGTTGACCGTGGCCGACAATCTGCCGCGCGTGTTGCTCGATCAACTGAGCGATGCCGAAAACGTTGAATGCCCGGTTTCCAACCCGTTGCCGGGGCATCTGGCGTACCTGATTTACACCTCTGGCTCCACCGGCCAACCGAAAGGCGTGGCCGTGGAACGCGGGCCGATTGCCCGGCATTGCCGGGGGATCATCGACCTGTACGAACTGGCACCGCGCAGCCGCGAGCTGCACTTCATGTCGTTCGCCTTCGACGGCGCTCAGGAGCGCTGGCTAAGCGTGCTGATGGCCGGCGGCAGTCTGGTGATTCGCGATGACAGTTTGTGGACCCCGGAACAGACCCTGGAAATGCTCCATCGTCATGCCGTCACCGTCGCCTGCTTCCCGCCGGCGTATCTGCAACAAATGGCCGAAGTCGCCGAACGCCTGGGCAATCCGCCGGCGGTTGAGGTGTATTGCTTTGGGGGGGATGCGGTACCGGACGCCAGTTTCGAGCAGGTCAAACGCGCCTTGCGCCCGCAGCGTCTGGTCAACGGTTACGGCCCGACCGAAACCGTAGTCACGCCGCTGTTGTGGCGTGCCGAGGTCAGCGAAAACTGTGACGCGGCTTATGCGCCAATCGGACGTGGTGTGGCGGGACGTGGTTTGTATGTGCTCGACGCCGACCTCAATCCGTTGCCGGTGGGTGTCAGCGGCGAGTTGTATCTGGGCGGTGAATGTTTGGCGCGCGGATACCACCAACGTCCGGGCATGAGCGCCGAGCGTTTCATCCCTGATCCGTTCTACGCCGGTGGCCGCATGTACCGCACCGGCGACCTGGTGCGCCAGCGCGAATGTGGGTTGATCGATTACCTGGGACGGCTGGATCAGCAAGTGAAGATCCGTGGTTTCCGTATCGAACTGGGCGAGATCGAAGCGCGTCTGCGTGGGTACGCGGGTGTGCAGGATGCCGCTGTGGTGGTCCATGACACACCGACCGGCAAGCAATTGGTCGGTTACGTGGTGGCGGCCGGCGCAGTCGGGCTGGATCGTCGCTTGAAGTCTGAACTACATGCGCAACTGCCCGATTACATGGTGCCGGCGCGGATTATGGTGCTGGAGCGCTTCCCGCTGTCGGCTAACGGCAAGCTCGACCGTCGCGCACTGCCGGAGCCTGAATGGTCGCTTGGCGGCTATCGTGCGCCACGCAACGCGCTGGAAACGGCGCTGACCGCGATCTGGCAAGAGGTGCTTGGCGTGCCACAGGTGGGCATCGACGACAATTTCTTCGAGCTCGGCGGCGACTCGTTGCAGGTGCTCAAAGTCATCTCGCGGGTGCGCAGTCAGCCGCAATTGGGCTTCGAATTGAAGCTGCGGGATTTGATGCAGAAACCGTGCATCGCTGAACTCAGTGGTTATCAGGCGGCTGAACCGGCGTCTGCGCCGGACCCGTTGCTGGCGTTGAACGCGCGTATCCCCAATGTGCCGGCGCTGTTCTGCCTGCATGCCGGTTTCGGCACGGTGTTCGATTACGAACCGCTGGCGCGGCGTCTGGAAGGCCGGCGCGCGGTGTACGGCGTGCAGTGTCGCATGCTGCTTGATCCGCAGTGGCAGGACGAATCATTGCTGGCCATGGCGCAAGCCTATGCGCAACGGATCCGTCGTCAGCAGGCCAAGGGGCCGTATTACTTGCTGGGCTGGTCGTTGGGCGGAGCGTTGGCGCAATTGGTCGCGCACGAACTGGAATCCCAGGGTGAAACTGTGGCGTTTGCCGGGCTGGTTGACAGTTACGTGGCGGGCACCGCAGAAGCGGGGGACTGGCGCGAGGATCTGGGCGACTTCCTGAGGTTTGTGCTCGGGTTGCCGGCCGATGAGGCTCAGGCGTTGATAGCCCTGAAAGCGGCTGACCTGAACGAGCGCGACGGCTCCACAGCAGTTATCGAGGCAGCCATGCACGGTGCCAATGGGCATGCCGCGTTGGGCACGGGGGAACTGACGCAAATCTTCGCCACCGGTTCACGCCTCAAGCAACTGGCGCTGGCCCATCGACAATTACCGGCGATTCAGGCCATGGCGCATCGCTGGTGGGTGGCCGGGCGTGACGATGAGCGCCGGGTGTTCGAGGCGCAGGTCGGCCGCCACGGTGTGGATCGTTTGTTGGCGGGGGGGCATTACGAGTTGTTGCGTAGTGACGAGTTGCTTGATCAGCTTGAAGATCTGCTGGAGCGCCGTTTGGCCATTGCGTGAACGCTTTTGTAGGAGCCAGGCTTGCCTGCGATGGCGATCTCACTGGCGCTATCGCGGGCAAGCCATGCTCCTACAGATCCTTGTTTGATTATTGATCTCTTTGTGTGAAGGACTCATCCCATGGCCGTATTGCCAGAACTTGAAGCATTTCTCGAACTCGCCGAGTTCGGTCGGATGACCGGCAAAAGTCGCGCGATGCATGAACAGTCACCGCAACAGGCTCGGATTGATTTTGAAGCGTCCTCTGGGTTTCTCGATGTACCGCTGGGTAGCGTTTCCTGCGAGAACTTTACGATTGCTGCGCGCGACGGTCATAGCCTGTCGGCGCGGCTGTATCGCGACGGGCAAGCGGTCGAGGGATTGCAGCCGGTGGTGTTGTATTTCCATGGCGGCGGTTATGTGGTCGGCAGCCTCGATTCCCATGATGCGCTGTGCCGGCGACTGGCGGCGCAGGGTGGTTTCGTGCTGTTGACGGTGGATTATCGTTTGGCGCCAGAGTGGCGGTTCCCGACACCGGTGCAGGATGCCTGCGATGCCGCCAACTGGCTTGCAGGTGAAGGCGCTGCGCGGGGGCTGGACGCGACTCGGGTGGCGTTGGTGGGTGACAGCGTGGGCGCGACGTTGGCCACGGTATTGTCGATCATGGCGGTGCGTGAGCCTGAGGAACTGGCGTTGAAACCCAAGGCGCAAGTGCTGCTGTACCCGGTGACGGATGCGACGACGAAACGCGCCTCGCATCGGGATTTCGCCGAGGGGTATTTGCTGGAAACGCCAACGCTGGACTGGTTCTACGCCCATTATGGGCGCACTCCGCAGGACCTCGCGGACTGGCGCTGCTCGCCGTTGCTCGCAGCAGACCTGTCGGGTGTGGCACCGGCGTTGGTGTACCTGGCCGGGCATGATCCGTTGCATGACGAAGGGTTGGCGTATGCCGATCGGCTGCGTGCGGCGGGGAATGAGCTGACGTTACTGGAACAGCCGGGCATGACCCATGACTTTATGCGCATGGCGGGGTTGTTGGGGGAGGTTGCCGGGATTCACACGGAAGTGGCGGGGTGGGTGCGTTTGCGGATTTGAGCCTAATCGAAAAAACCGCCATTTCTGGATAAGGGGTGGCGGTTTTTTTGTGCCAGGCATTGGGACTTTCTGGTGCGGCCACTATTGCCATCGCGAGCAGGCTCGCTCCCACATGGGGTTTGTG